>JAQULV010000361.1 GCA_028718405.1 Smithellaceae bacterium | reverse complement strand
GCGTGATTCCCATGTCCGGCGGCAATACAAAAAGACAACTGATGATCCTGCAGGATTTCGGCCCCACTGTGATCTGCTGCACTCCCTCCTACGCCCTCAACCTGGTCGATCAGGGAAAGGCCATGGGGATCGACATGAAGGCCCTTAAACTCCGGGTAGGGATCTTCGGCGCCGAGCCGTGGAGCGAAAGGATGCGACGCCAGCTCGAAGAAGATCTGGCCATCAAGGCCCTGGATATCTACGGTCTGTCGGAGGTCATGGGACCGGGGGTAGCCATGGAGTGCCTGGAAGGGCGCCAGGGGATGCACATCTTCGAAGACCATTTCCTCGTTGAGACGATCAACCCTGAGACAGGAGAAACCCTGCCGCGCGGCGAAAAGGGAGAGCTGGTATTCACGACCGTTACGAAAGAGGCCTTTCCTCTGATCCGCTACCGAAGCGGCGATATCTCGCGTCTGATCACGGAGCCGTGCCGTTGCGGCCGCTCACTTGTCCGGATGGAAAGGATTGCCGGACGGAGTGACGACATGTTGATCATCCGCGGCGTCAACGTCTATCCCTCGCAGATCGAGGCGGTACTCGTCGGGATCGAAGGAATCGAACCCCATTACCAGCTGATCGTCGAGCGGGCGGGAAATCTCGATACCCTTGAAGTTCAGGTGGAAGTGAGTGAGAAGATCTTTTCGGACGCCGGAGAGGTGAAGGTCCTGCAGAGCATGGAAAGACGCCTCGTCAAAGACCTGAAGGACTATCTGGGGATTTCCGCCAAGGTCAAGCTGGTGGAACCAAAGACGCTCACCCGTTCCGAGGGTAAGGCGAGCAGAGTGATAGACAAACGCGACATGTAGGAGGGAAAGGAGGGTTCATGAAGGTCGAACAGATATCCATCTTCCTGGAGAACAAGCCCGGCGGGCTTGAGTACGCGACGCGGCTTCTCAAAGACGGCGGCGTCAACATCAGGACCCTGTCCATCGCAGATACCACCGATTTCGGTATTGTCCGCATGATCGTGAGCGACGTCCAGGCGGCCAACCGCATCCTCAGGGAGAACGGCTTCACCGTCAGCCGTACCCCGGTCGTCGCGGTCGAGGTTCCCGACCGGCCGGGCGGGCTTCACAGCATCCTCGACGTTCTGGCGAGGCATCAGATCAACATCGCCTACCTCTACGCCTTTGTAGAAAAGAGCGGCGAAAACGCCGTCATCATCTTTCGCTTCGATGACCCCGACGCGGCGATCGATGTCCTTGTGAAGAACGGACTCACCGTTATCCCCGGGGAAAAGCTCTACGCCCTTTGACAGTCTTGCCCACTACGGGTTTAATTTTCTGGGTTCCCGTCGAGAAGAAGGAGGATCGTTATGAAGACAACGCAGCGTTCTCTGGAACAACTGGTGGAAGGGCAACTGAAACAGTGGCAACTGCAGCGGCAGGAAAATAAGAAGAAACAGGAGAAGCCGGGTCCCATCATCACCTTCTCTCGGGAACCGGGGGCGGGTGGAAGCGAGATCGCCCGGAGGCTCTGCGATCAGCTCGGCATGGACATCATCGGGGGCGGAATCATCCAGCAGGTGGCCGAAAGCGCCGAGATGAGCGAAAAGGTCATCGCCTCCCTGGACGAAAAGGAGATCACCAAGAGGGACGACTGGCTCACCTCTCTTTTCGAGACGCGCCATCTCTGGCCGGACCGTTATCTTTTCCACCTCACCAAGGTCATCGGCACCATCGCCCATCACGGCAATACGATAATTGTAGGCCGCGGCGCCAACTATATACTTCCCCAGAACGAAACCTTCAAAGTCCGGATCATCGCCCCGCTGGATTACCGTATCCAGCATATGATTATTGAGCACGACCTCTCCCCCGACGAGGCGAAGAAATACGTTCTCACGACCGAGGCCGACCGTAGTGCCTTTGCCCGCAAGTATTTCCGGGCGGACTGGGCCGATCCCTGCAACTACGATATCATCATCAACACCTTCCTGGTAAGCGTTGATGGTGCTGTGGCGGCGATCAAAGCAGCCTTCGCAGGACGCAAAACCCACATGGGGTGATCAGCCCTTGATGCAGCCCAGGGCCCGGAGTTTCGCCACCTTCTTGGAAATTCCGGCCCTGTGACAGATAGAGACGACCTCGTTCAGGTCCTTATAGGCCTCGGGGATCTCCTCCGCCAGTGTTGCCCTTCCCGCCGACATCACTATCACTCCTCGATCAGCCATCTCCCTGGCGATGGCTCTGCCTCGGCTCGCCTTGGTAGCCTGAGCACGACTCATGACGCGCCCTGCGCCATGGCAGGTGCTGCCGAAGGTTTCCTCGTAGGCCCGCTGTGTTCCCGCCATTACGTAAGAGCCCGTTCCCATGTCGCCGGGGACTAAAACCGGCTGGCCTACAGCGCGGTAACGCTCCGGGACGGCGGGATGTCCCGGAGGGTAGGCCCGCGTGGCCCCCTTCCTATGGACGCAAAGCGTCATCTCCCTTCCCTCCACGGGGAGGGTTTCTATCTTGGCTATATTGTGGCAGACGTCATAGAGAAGCCCCATCCCCAGTTCGCGCGGGCTCATACCCAACGTTTTCTCGAAGGTCTCTCTTGTCCAGTGCATCATCATCTGACGATTGGCCCAGGCGTAGTTGGCGGCGCCCGCCATCGCGGCCAGGTAATCCCTGCCCCGATTCGAATTCACGAAGGCACAGGCCAGCTGCCGGTCCGGCAAAGGCGTGCCGATTTCACCTACGTGTTTAACCATCCGGGCCAGGTAGTCATCGCAGACCTGGTATCCCAAGCCGCGGGAACCGCTGTGGATCATGACGCAGATCTGGTCTTTCCAAAGGCCGAAGGCGCGGGCGGCCTGCTCGTCGAAGATCTCGTCGACTA
>JAQULV010000360.1 GCA_028718405.1 Smithellaceae bacterium | reverse complement strand
GCCGGGAAAGAAGTTGGCTGACGCCCGACGTCTGGATCGGTCCCGCACTGCTGACCGCGGTTCTTCTTGCCGAGTTGATCTGGCTGCTTGCCAAGGCGGGCGGGCCCCACCTTTCCGCGCAGACCGTAGGAGCCGGAACCGTCGGGGCAACGCTTATGGGACCTTATATCCTGGGTGTCGAGATGGCATCGATCATCCTGCTCGCGGGACTGATCGGATCTTACCATCTCGCACGCGGACTTAAGACGAAAGACGGCAAACGGGAAGGAGCAGACCGATGATCTCCATCCCCATGGAGCACGGATTCACCGCGGCCGCGGCCCTCTTCGCGCTGGGTGTCGCCGGTGTTTTGATCAGGCGCAACATCCTTTTCGTTCTGCTGTCCCTGGAGGTCATGCTCAACGCCGCGGGTTTTGCCTTCATCGTAGCGGGGGCACGCTGGCTCCAGCCCGACGGCCAAGTGGCCTTTATCTTTCTCCTGGCCATAGCGGCGGCCGAGGTGGCCATTGGCCTCGCCCTGATCCTGCGCGTCTACGCGCGGTGCGGGAGTCTGGATGTGGACTGCCCGTCGAAGATGAAAGGTTGTGATGTTACCTATCTGGCTGATCCCTATGGTCCCCTTGGCAGGATTTCTGATCCTGGCCATCTTTGGGAGACGCCTGTCCCAACGTGAAGTGGCGTTCATCGGCGTCGGTTCCGCGGGGAGCTCCGCCCTCATCTCCATCTCCGCGGCCGTCTTTTTCATCTCCGCCCGACCCGCAGGCGGCGGGACGGCTGAGGTGCTCTGGAGGTGGTTTGCCGTGGGACGCCTCGCACCGTCTTTTGCTCTCTACCTCGATCCGCTCTCGCTCGTCATGGTCCTGGTCGTTTCGATCGTCGGGTTTCTCATCCTCCTTTACGCCAAGGAATACATGATCCACGAGGAGGGCTACGCCCGCTTCTTCGCCTACATGGACCTTTTCGTCGGCTCCATGCTGCTGCTCGTTTTGGCCGACGACCTGCTGCTTATCTATCTGGGCTGGGAGGCGGTGGGACTTTGCAGCTATCTTTTGATCGGCTTCGACTACCATGATCGCGGGAGTGTGGCTGCCGCCAACAAGGCTTTCATCGTTACCCGCATAGGTGATACGGCGCTGCTCCTAGGATTCATTCTCATCTTTCTGCAGCTCGGCACCTCAAATCTCCGCGAGGTCTTGACGGTCGCCCCACAGAGCTGGCCCGCCGGATCGTCCCTCGCCTGCTGGGCGGCGCTTCTGATCCTGGGTGGCGCCGTGGGCAAGTCCGCGCAGCTCCCGCTCCAGACGTGGCTTCCCGACGCCATGGCGGGCCCGACGCCGGTCAGCGCCCTCATTCACGCCGCCACGATGGTGACGGCGGGCGTTTATCTCATCGCCCGAACGCATGTCTTATTCGCGCTTGCCCCTTCCGTCATGTCTCTTACCGCCTTCATAGGTATCGCCACGATGCTGCTGGCGGCGACGGCGGCGCTCACGCAAAGCGACATCAAGAAGGTCCTGGCTTACTCGACGATGAGCCAGATCGGCTACATGTTCCTGGCGCTGGGAGTCGGGGCGTGGTCCGCCGCCATCTTCCATTTCGTCACCCACGCCTTCTTCAAGTCGCTTCTGTTCCTCGCGGCCGGCGTCGTCATCGCGGCGTTGGGAGGCGAGCGCGATCTCTACAAGATGGGAGGGCTGCGAAGGCAGCAGCCGCTCGCCTTCTGGACGTTTCTCATCGGGGCGGCCTCGCTCGCCGCGCTCCCGCTGATTACCGCAGGATTCTACAGCAAGGAGCTGATCCTGGCGGCGGCGTGGAATGCCGGACCTGCGGGGGTCTGGCTTTGGAGTGCAGCAACGATCGGGGCCTTCCTCACGGGGCTCTATGCCTTCCGCATGGTGATCCTCTGCTTCTTCGGACCGCCGCGAGTAACCGCCGGGACAAAGCCGGGACGGGCCGTCGCCTTTGTGCTCGTCGTCCTCGCCTTTTTTTCGCTTACCATAGGCTTCATTCAGATGCCGGCGATCCTTGCCCGCGTCGATCTGTTCCTTATGTTTCTGGCCGACACGCTCCCCGCGCGCTATCCCGTGGTTCTCAAAACCTCCGTCGCCCTTATGCTCCTTGCCGCGGCGATCATCGTGCCGCCGCTGGGCTCGGCCGTCGCCCGCTTCTTGTTTCTTCTGCACCGCGGCTATACAGAGAAGGCCGTCCGCCGGCCCGTCGTCGCATCGGCGCGCCGTCTCTGGAAGGCCGGTTGGGGGTTCGATTACCTCTATGATCATCTTTTCGTACGTCCCTTTGCCTGGTTGGCGATTGTTAACCGGGGCGATTTCATCGACTCCTTCTACGGCGGGATCTCCCGACTGAGCGCGCTGCTCGCCGGGCTCAGCTCGGCTACACAGACGGGAGTCGTCCGTCGCTACGCCCTGGGGGTGACGCTGGGGGCCGTCGTCGTTTTAGGATTGGTACTGGTATTCTGAAAGGGAATTGGCAATGATCCTTCTTTGGCTGCTCATCATTCCTCTGGCCGGGGGCCTTTTCGCCTGGGTAGCGGGACGAAAAGCAAATCTCGCGCGCGGGATCGCCCTTGCGGCCATGGCGGCGGAACTTGCCGTCGTCGCCTTCATCTGGCTTTCCCGCCCCTTCTCCGGTGCGCCTAGCTTAGAGTTCTATCTCCCCTGGATCAGTTCCCTGGGGATCGGCTTCCACTTGGCCATGGACGGGGTGAGCCTCCTTCGTGTCCTGCTTACCTCTTTTCTGGGAATCGCCGCCGTCGTCTGCTCTTGGAAGGAGATCGACCGGCGTGTGGGCTTTTTCCATTTTCAGCTTCTGGCGGCACTTGCCGGCATCATCGGTGTCTTTATCGCCGCCGATCT
>JAQULV010000359.1 GCA_028718405.1 Smithellaceae bacterium | reverse complement strand
GGTCGTCTTCGCGCCCGCCAGGGCGTAACCAAGGTTCGATTGACCCTCTGGAATTAGCGTCCCGCACGGCTCATCGGCCAGCCGGCGCAGGGCCGCCTTCAGGGCCTCCAGGCAACGAAAGCGTTCCAACTCAAGACCTAGCGGGGCAAGATGGTTCGTGGGACCGTGTCCTGCTCCGATCCGCCAGGCGTACCGGATCGCCTCTTGAATATAGTCTTGGGCCGATTGCACGGCTGCCGGCACGTCCATCCCCTGTCCCAGATAGGTGGCCAGGGCCGCAGAGAAGGTGCAGCCGGTACCGTGGGTGTCTTGCGTTTTGATCCGCTCCCGGACGAAACGGTGAAACGATTTGCCGTCATAAAGGACGTCGATGGCCTCATCGGAGGTGCCATCGCCCAGATGCCCGCCCTTGACGACCACGTTTCTGGCCCCCAGGCCGTGTATCACCCGCGCCGCGTCCTTCATGTCTTCGATCGATTCGATCTTACGGCCGGTAAAAACCTCCGCTTCGGGAATATTGGGGGTAGCGATATAGGCCAACGGGAGTAGCTCCGTAGACAAGAGGTCTTTCGCCCGGTCGTCCAACAGCGAGGCCCCTCCCTTCGCCACCATGACGGGGTCCACGACTAATCTCTCTATGCCGTATTGTTTGATCTTTTCGACCACCACGGACATGATGGCCGCATTGGCCAACATGCCCGTCTTGGCGGCATCGATGCCGATATCGGCGGCGACGGCGGCGATCTGCAGGGCCACGAACTCCGGCGGCACTGCGCAAATGCCGAGGACACCCGTCGTATTCTGCGCGGTCAAAGCCGTAACGGCACTCATACCGAAACCGCCCAGCACGGTGATGGTCTTCAGATCGGCCTGGATGCCGGCTCCTCCGCCGGAGTCGGAGCCGGCAATAGTCAAGATTCGTTTTGGCGTCATCTAATCTCCTCCCGGGAATTTCCCCGCTGTAAAGTATCTCACGACCAGGATCCGGCCTGAGGCGACCGAGACTGTTCCCTCGCTTTCAATCAGTCTGTTGCTGATGCCGTAAGGCCTCCCCAACTCAAAGACGCCGTCCGACAGACCGTATTCGAAACCCGTCAGGTTGATGCCGGATGCTCTTTCCGCATAGGGAAAAAGAGAGACCGTTTCTCCCGGTTTGCCTTCGATCATGCAGCTTCCCGAAACGAGAAAAACCTCGCACCATTCGTCGACCAAGCGGACGGGTATGCCCGCCTCTTCTCCCCTTGCCAGTAGGGAGATGTTCGCCAGGCTATGGTCGATCCTGTTCCCCAGCGCCCCGAACACCCACACTTCGCCAGGCTTCATGAGGAACGCCCTCTGGAGGGCAAGTTCCGTATCGGTTTCCTTCTTTTCTGCGGGAAACCTGCTCAACTCGCTTCCCTGCGAGGCGAAGAATTCCTGCATGCCTTTCGGAAGAGAATCCATATCGCCGATGATTATCTCCGGCACGATCCCCAGGCGGTAGCAGTATGCCGCTCCCCGATCGGCGCAGATCAGCAGAGGTTTCCCTGCCGCCGCGATCCTCTCCCTGAGAAAGTCCGGTTCACCAAGTCTGCCTCCGGATACGATGAAGACCATCTTCGCCATCTATACACCTCTCAAAAACAAGAAGACCACACCGCGCGGGTGTGGTCCCTCAATGATCGCCTGATGCAAGTCGTCACTTCCTGCCACTCCCTACGCTGGCATTACCCAGGTCAGGTTCAAAGGGTATTTTCTCAGCCTCATCGGCACCCCCGTATGTTCCAGTCTGTCTTTCTGTTTATGCCTTCCCTTTCATAAAATCAAGCTTTTCATAATCCGAAAAACTTCTTCGCGTTGCGCGTCGTCGCTTCGGCCACCTCCTCAAATGACATATCTTTCAACTCGGCAACCTTGCGGGCCGTATGGACAACGTATGCCGGTTCATTGCGTTTGCCGCGATGGGGCTGAGGAGTAAGGTAAGGGGCATCCGTTTCGACCATCATATGCTCCAGGGGGACTTCACGCACCACCTGCTGCATAACCTCCGCCTTGTTGAAAGTCACTGCGCCGGGGATGGAGATCAGAAACCCCATGTCTATGCAACGTCTGGCCATGGCCGCGTCGCCGGAAAAGCAATGGATAACGCCGCGACGTTCGCCCTTCCACGGTGCGAGCAGACGCAGGATCTCGTCGTGAGCCCCGCGGTCATGAATGATCACCGGCAGCTTCAGTGCGGCGGCAATCTCCAGTTGTTCCTGGCATCTCTTGATCTGCAATTCCCGGGGAGAAAGATCCCGGAAGAAATCGAGGCCGATCTCGCCGTAGGCTACGACCTTTGCCTCTGCCGCCAGTTCCTGGAGTTGCGGGTACGTATCTTCTTCGATTTCTTTTGCATCATGGGGATGGATACCCAGGGCGGCGTATACTTCGGCGAAGCGGGAGGCAATGCCGACGGCCTTCCGGCAATCGGCCAGGTTCGTCCCCACGGTTACGATAAGACCTACTCCCGCCTGTTTCGCCCTCGCCACCACGAGATCACGATCATCATCGAAATCCGCCATCTCCAGGTGAGCGTGGGAATCTATCAGCATAACCCGGGAACTTGGTCCTGCTACCTTTCCTTGATGTTTACGCTGATCGTATCGGCGTTGTCGGCGCAATCGGGCAGATCGGACAGGAAATCGTTCAGATCATCTTCGGCTATTTCGCCGCGGAGGATCTTTTGGGCGATAATCCTCCTGTCCCTTTCGCCCTTGCAGTCGGACTTCTTCTTCTCCATCCTCAGAAACACTCCTTCCAGACGTCTTTGCCGAGTGTAGCTATAATATTTTGGTCTTTTTTTCAACTCTTTTGGGCGACGAGGCTGAACCACCCGTGCATCCTACGATACAG
>JAQULV010000358.1 GCA_028718405.1 Smithellaceae bacterium | reverse complement strand
GGAAAGATCATCTGTGGCGATGATCCCGCCGCCAAGGCAGCGGAACTCGCCAAGTTGCTCAGGGAAGAGGCGAAGGTCATCTAATAATCATCGATCACGGAGGTGAAGAAAATGGCAAAAGGTGTATGGATAGTTGCAGAACAGAGAGACGGAGCCTTCCGCAAGATCAGCTTCGAGCTGGCCAGCACGGCCAGAAAGCTCGCCGATCAGTTGGGCGAGGAAGTGGGCGCCGTTCTGTGCGGTTCCGGCATTGAAGGTATCGCCGCCGAACTGGGAAAATACGGTGTTGACAAGGTATTCGTGGCCGATAACGCGGCCCTGGAACCCTATACGACCGACGCTCATGCAGCGGCGGTTGCCAAGATTGTGAAAGATAACGACCCTTCGATCCTGCTTATGGCCGCTTCGGCTCAGGGTAAGGACCTGTCGTCCCGCTTGGTGGGCAAGCTGGCGACGGGCCTGGCGACGGATTGCACGGACGTGAAGATCGACGGCGGCAAGCTCGTCGCGATCAGACCGCTGTATGCCGGCAAGTGCTTCGGCGAAGTGGTTGTCTCCTCGTTCCCCCAGATGGCTTCTCTTCGTCCCAATGTCTTCCCGATGGTGGAGACGGCGAAGGCGGGCGAGGTGGTTAAGGTTGACGTGGCGCTCGATCCCGCTGCCCTCAAGACGAAGGTCCTGGAAGTGCAGAAGGACGCCAGCGGCAAGGTCGACCTCACCGAGGCGAACATCATCGTCTCCGGCGGCCGCGGTATGAAGGGCCCCGAAGGCTACGGTATCCTCGAAGAGCTGGCGGCGGTTCTGGGCGCCACGGTCGGTGCCTCCCGCGCGGCGGTCGACGCCGGTTGGAGACCCCAGTCGGATCAGGTCGGGCAGACCGGTAAGGTCGTCTCCCCGAACCTGTACATTGCCTGCGGTATTTCCGGTGCGATCCAGCATCTGGCCGGTATGAGCTCCTCGAAGTTCATCGTGGCCATCAACAAAGATGCCGAGGCGCCGATCTTCACGAAGGCGGACTACGGCGTCGTGGACGACCTGTTCAAGGTAGTTCCCGAGCTGACCGCCGCAGTAAAGAAGCTCATGGCTTAATCAGTAAGACGGACAGTGCGGGGCGCCAGACGCCCCGCACTCGCATTGAATAAAGGGCTAAAGGCGAAGGGTCGTTTTCCTTTAGCCTTTGGCCCTTTTCTCTGCCGCAAATACAACGAGGGAGGCGTTTATGGAGCTAATTGGTATTGGAAACGAAGGCAGGCTCGTCTTCTGGAATGCCGAACACTTTGAACCGTTTCTGTTCCTCTTCACGTTCATCGCGATCGCCATTTTGGGTTACGGCCTCTACAAACGCTGGCTGCTGTGGAAAGCGATCGGCAAACCCGAAATCAGGACCGACAACTTGCCGGAGCGGATCAAGCTGCTCATCGTAAACGGCCTGTTCCAGGTAAAGACCTTCAAGGACATCTACCCGGGCATCATGCACGGACTCATCTTCTTCGGCTTCGCCGTCCTCATCTTTGGCGCCGCCTTCGATGCCACGGAATTCCACGTGACGGAGCCTCTGTTCGGCTGGTCGTTTCTCCGCGGGAAGTTCTACCTGGGATTCTCCTTCCTCATGGAGGTCTTCGGACTGGCGGTTCTTCTGGGAGTCATTTTGGCTCTGTATCGCCGCTACGTTCAGAAGCCCGACCGCCTTACCTATAAAGGCACGCCGGACACGAAACCCGATGATCTTTATGTGCTGCTGCTCATTGGCGGCATCATCATTACCGGTTTCTGCATCGAGGCCATGCGCATCGTCTCCACGATGCAGGAAGTCCCGGCCGGATTTACCGGCAAGCCCACCTGGGAAGTCTGGTCCTTCGGCGGCTGGGCGCTGGCTCAGGTACTCGGCGGGCTGAGTGTCGGCACCGCCAACATCGCTCACAAGATCCTCTGGTGGACCCACACCTTCCTGGCGTTGGGATTTATCGCCTACATTCCCTACTCGCGCATGATCCACCTGGTCACGACACCGGCCAACCATTTTATGGCGTCGTTGAAACCGACCGGTACCCTGGAGCCCATCCGTGATTTCGAGACGGCCGAGACCTTCGGTGTCGGCACTTTGGAGGAGTTCACCTGGAAGCAGGTCTTTGATGCCAACGCCTGTACCCGGTGCGGTCGCTGCCAGGATGGGTGCCCGGCGTATCTCTCCGGCAAGCACCTCTCCCCCAAGAAGGTCATCCAGGATATTAAGGAATACTGGCTTGAGAAAGCCGGCGCCGTTGTCGCCGGAACCGCCGCTCCGGCACCTGCCGAAGGCGAGGAAGCGGCACCGGGCAAGGCCCTGGTGGGTGATGTCATCGACCTGCACAGCCTGTGGGATTGCACCAACTGTATGTACTGTATGGAGAACTGCTCCTCTTCGATCGAACATGTGCCCAAGATCGTCAGCATGCGTCAGTATAAGGTTCTGACCGAGGCGGACTTCGCACCCGAATTGCAGCTTACCTACCGCAACATGGAGAACAACTCCAACCCCTGGGGCGTGGGCTCGCACCTGCGCGGTGAGTGGGCTCAGGAGCTCGGCGTGAAGACGCTGGCTGAAGATCCCAACGTGGAGTATCTCTTCTATGTCGGCTGCGCCGGTTCCTTCGACGACCGCGGCAAGAAGGTCTCCGTCGCGCTGGCGAAGATCCTCAAGGAAGCCGGGGTCAGCTTCGGCATCCTCGGTACCGAGGAGAGCTGCTGCGGCGATTCGGCCATGAGAGGCGGCAACGAGTATCTCTACCAGACGCTCGCCCAGGCCAACATCGAGGTGATGAACACCTACGGTGTGAAGAAGATCATCGCCACCTGTCCGCACGGCTACAACGCCCTGAAGAAGGACTACCCGCACTTCG
>JAQULV010000357.1 GCA_028718405.1 Smithellaceae bacterium | reverse complement strand
CTGGAGGAGGTCTTCATTCCGGGCGGCGAAGGGGCCGAGGGAAAGACGACGCAGAACGTCACCGTGGGCGGATTGGGAAAGGACGGCAAGGACGCCACCAACGAACTCAGTTACGTAGGCCTCGACGCCTACGCCGACATCAGGACCGTGCAGCCCAACTTCGGAGTGCGCCTGAGTAGAAAGGCCCCGGAGGCTTTCTTCGCGAAGGCGGTGAACTACGCGAAGCGGGGCGTGCTCATGCATCTGTTCAGCGACGAGGCCATCATCAGGGGACTCCTGCGGGCGGGACTTACAAAGGAGGATGCCAGAGATTACGGCGTCGTGGGGTGCCTCGAGCCCAACGCCCAGGGAAAGACCTACGGCTCCACCTTCGCCGTGCAGGTGAACGGCATCAAGTGCGCGGAGTTCGCCCTGAGTAACGGCATCGACAACACCTTCGGCTACCTCTCGGGGCTCCAGACGGGCGACCCCAAGAAATTTACATCGTATAGGCAGGTGTGGAATGCCTATCGGGCGCAGTTTTCCCATTTCATCGGCCAGGTCGTGAAGGGGATGGCCTGCATGGATGGGGCAATCGCGGAACTTGTCCCCTCGCCTTTTGCCTCGGCGATGATCGACGGCTGCCTCGACAAGGGCCTGGATCTCACGAAGGGAGGCGCCGTCTATAACTCCACAGGGGTGCAGTACATCGGCTTTGCCAACGTGGCGGACAGCCTCTACGCGGTGAAGAAGGCGGTCTTCGAAGACAGGACCTTCTCTATGCCTGAGCTTGCGGACTGGCTCGCCAACGACTGGCAGGACGCCGACGACAAGAGGGCCTATTTCCTCCACCGCATAGCGAAATACGGAAACGACGACGACCGCGTCGACAAGATCGCCGCCCAGGTTGCCGGCCATTTCTGCGATACCCTGGAGGAGCACCGGAACTTCCGCGGCGGGTACTTCTGGCCGGGGATCTTCTCCGTCGGTTTCCATCTCGCCTTTGGGTCCTTCACAGCGGCGACGCCCGACGGGCGCTACTCGGGAGACGTGCTGGGAAACGGGCTGAGCCCCACAACCGGCAATGAACTCTCCGGTCCGACGGCGGTCATGAACTCCGTCGCGAAGCTGCCGCAGTCGCGCCTCTACAACGGGGCGAACCTCAACATGAGATTCTCCGGTCGCAGGACGGACACGGGGAAGCTTGTGTCCCTTGTCAAGACCTTCTTCCAGAAGGGCGGCATGCAGATCCAGTTCAACATGGTGGATTCTCAGACATTGAGGGCGGCGCAGGCCAAACCCGAGAAGTACCGGGACCTCGTCGTGCGGGTGAGCGGCTATTCAGCGCTTTTCACGGGACTCACCGAGACGGCCCAGGATGAGATCATCAGCCGTACTGAGTATGAACTTTAAATGACAACTGCGAAGAAGGGGGCGCCATGAATAAGGTCACCACCATGAAGGACGCCATTGCCGCTCATGTGCGCGACGGCGACTTTCTCTTCATCGGCGGATACATCTGCCGGACGCCGTTTTCCGCGATCCACGAGATCATTCGCCAGGGGAAGAAGGACCTCGCCATCACCCGGAGCAACGCCGCCGACGATTTCGACATGATGATCGGCGCGGGCGTTGTGAAGCGCTTCATCAGCACCTTCATCTCACTGGGGATCTACGGGCTCGGACGCTGTTACCGGCGTTCGCTCGAGAAGGGGATACCCCACAAGATCGAGGTCGAGGAGTACACGAACCTGTCGCTTCCCATGATGCTCATGGCCGGCGCCATGGGGATGCCCTTCGTTCCGGTAAAGGACATGGCGGGCTCGGATTTGCTCAAGATCAAGTCTTTTATGGGCGAGAACAAGTACCGGATGATCGACTCCCCCTTCGACGGGAGTCCGACGCTTCTGGTGCCGGCGCTTCATCCCGACGTTGCGATCATCCATGTCCAGCAAGCCGACGAAGCGGGAAATGCGCAGATCTGGGGAATCGGCGGCGACTGTAAGATCGGGGCGAACGCGGCCAAGAAGGTGATTGTGAGTTGCGAGCGGATCGTGAGCCGCGAGATCATCGGCAAGGACCCCTCCCGGACCATCGTCCCCGACTTCAAGGTGGCTGCTGTCGTGGAGGAGCCCTTTGGCGCTCATCCCGGCTACACACCAGGCTTCTACGATGTAGACCTCAGCTTCGGCTATGTTTACCAGCAGGCATCCAATACAGTCGAGGGATTCGAGGCCTTCCTGAAAGATTGGGTCTTCGACTGTGAGGACCGCACGGCTTATGTTCAGAAGTACATCGGCCGTTTCGGATACGGCGCCTTTAAGAAACTGCAGGCCGGGTTCGATTACGGCTATCCGGTCAGCTACTCCTACTGAGGAGGAAGAAGATGGTGAGTCATCCCAGTGATTACATCAAGCCGGAACTGATGGCTTGCTGCGGGGCCAGAGAGATCGAAGACGGAAACCTCGTCATGGTGGGTACGGGCTTTCCCACGATGGCGGCGAACATCGCCAAGTACACCCACGCGCCTAATGCCGTCATGATGCAGGAATCCGGCGTCTACGATGCGCGTCCCAAACGGCCGGCGTTGTCGGTGGGCGATCCCTGCCTCAACCCCGGCGCCGCCATGATCGGCGGGCTCGTCGACATCATGGGCATGTTTCTCCAGGCAGGCTGGGTGGATGTGGGATTTCTTTCGGGGAGCCAGGTGGATAAGTTCGGAAACATCAACACGACGGCCATCGGCGACTATAAGAATCCCAAGAGCAGACTGCCGGGAAGCGGCGGCGCCAACCCCATCGGCTCGCTGGTCAAAAACGTCTTAATCATTGCGCTCCACGATCGCCGGAGACTCGCCGAGCGCGTTGATTTCATCACTACCCCCGGCTACATCGACGGTCCCGG
>JAQULV010000356.1 GCA_028718405.1 Smithellaceae bacterium | reverse complement strand
GAAGAAGCCCGCTTCTCTAGGGGTATAAGAAAATGAACCTCGCGGCCGGGCTTCCCTTGTGGCGGCCCGGCCAATCCACACCTCACAAATCGGCATCATAACCATTTCATTACCTGTGAATCCCGGGGCCTTTCGTAAGGAACGAATCTGGCAGCAGATCGCCTCCCCAACGAGCCCCACATCTTCTTGGAGGACAGAGGTATGGTCGACTCACGCCGAAGAATCACCGTTGTCGTCTTGGTCATCGTCGTTCTCCTGGCGGGCGGCGGCTATCTCCTTGCCAAAATAGGCCCCATCGGTTGTGCCTACAAGGCCAAAAGGCTCTGCTCCGGAGTATTCGTCTCTCACCGTGATCCCGCCACCGTCGCCGACGAGGATCTCGGTGCTTACCGCTTCATCGACGCCGAAATCGACTATCGGGAGAAGAGCGTCACTGCGCACATCAAGGGTTTTTTCAAAACGAAGGCCATTTACCGCGCCGGATTGGGCAGTACGCTCGTCGTGGGCGTAACGGAAGAAGAGCTGTACAAACAGGCGGCTGGAGTAGCGGTTCCCAAAATGGAAAATCGCGCTGCGCTCGCCTGGCCGCAAGGCGATCTCGTCCCGACGAGTCCGCTGTCGCCACAGATTGACGGCGCGAAGCTTGCCGCTGCGGTGGACGCCGCATTCTCCGAACCTGATTCCGCCAAGCCCCGACGCACCAGGGCCATCATCATCGTCTACGACGGACGGATCATCGCGGAACGATATGCCCCGGGCATCGGCCGCGACACGCCCCTTCTCGGCTGGTCCATGACCAAGAGCGTGAACTGCATCCTTCTTGGCATCCTCGTCCGCCAGAGAAGAATTGCCACCGGAGAGCCGGCCCCCATTTCGGAATGGCACACCCCGGAAGATCCCCGTGGCGCCGTTACCGTCGATCAACTACTGCGCATGAGCAGCGGGCTCAGGTTCAACGAAGACTATGTCAATCCCCTGTCCGATGTGGTGGTCATGCTTTTCGCAAAACCGGACAGCGCCGCCTACGCCGCCGCGGAGCCCCTCGAGGTGAAACCCGACTCCCGCTGGCAGTATTCCAGCGGGACCGCTAACATCATCGCTCGGATCATCCGCCAAACGCTGGACGAAAATCCTGCTGATTATTTCTCTTTTCCACGACGTACTCTCTTCGCTCCGCTGGGGATGCAGACGGCAGTTATTGAACCCGACGGCACGGGTACATTTGTGGGATCTTCTTTCATGTATGCCTCGGCACGCGATTGGGCCCGCGTCGGCCTTTTTTGTCTCCAGGATGGCGTGTGGAACGGAGAGAGGATCCTGCCTGTAGGCTGGATGAAATACTGCCGAACTCCCACACCCAAGGCCCCGCAGGGAAAATACGGGGCCCAGTTCTGGCTCAACGCCGGAACGCCCGGCAAGTCAGCAGATCGCTGGATGCCCGCTCTCCCGCCGGATATGTTTTCACTGTGGGGTTTTGAAGGCCAGTATGTTATGATTATCCCATCACGGAAGCTGGTCGTTGTCCGTCTGGGACTTAGCCAGCCCGAGGGGCTCTGGAACCAGGAGGGATTCGTGGCCGCCGTGCTCGATTCCATAAAGACGCCGTAGCGGTCCTTCTTCCCCCCAACCTTGCCGGTATCTTCCGGTAGGTGTCTCAATGTTTCTAATCTTTCCATGTCAGGCTTCTCTGCTGGGTGTGGCCTAACGCGAGTCTCACCAGCGTCGGGAAGGGATGTAAATTCCAAAGAAGGGGCAACAAATGGATCAGGATGAATATCTTGTCGAACATTGGACTGACAAGCACCGCCGCGGCATTATCGATATCTTCAATCATTATGTCGAAAGCAGTTTTGCGGCCTATCTGGAAGAGCGCGTCACATATGATTTCTTCGACAACTTCCTTGCCATGGCAAGGGGATACCCCGCCCTGGTTGCACAAAGTGGCGTCGACGATATCGTTGGCTTTGCCCTACTGCGTCCCTTCCATCCTTTTCCTGCCTTCAAGAAGACGGCCGAGATCGGCTACTTCATCAGAAAGGACCAGACGAGAAAGGGCTTGGGTGAAATGTTCCTGAGGCACCTCATGGCTGAAGGACGGGATCTGGGCGTGGACAACCTTCTGGCCAACATCTCCTCCTTGAACGACCCCAGCCTCGCCTTCCACAGAAAAAACGGCTTTCGGGAATGCGGACGTTTTCGCGATGTCGGAAAGAAGTTCGGCAAGGTTTTTGATCTCGTCTGGATGCAAAGACCCATCTGACGGCACGACATCAGTCGCATATGTTTGGATATTTATTGCCCAGATGGATACCTTTTTTGTATATCTATTATGCGATTATAGAAAATAGAGCTTTCTTCTTCAGTTGAGGGAATGAACTTCATGCATGTTTGTTCTACAATATTACCCGCTTAACAACAAAGGGTCCTCGTGGCACGGCCGTTGCTCTGTTGTGGCTATTGATTAATTTTCCCCCTTCACGGAGAAGCGGCAGGACCGGATATTCCAAAGGGGTAAGGATCCATGAAGAATCTACGTTTTTCGGTTATCCTTCTTTTGTTGCTATTGCCCATTGGGGCCCAGGCAGCGTCGCCCGTCAAGGCAGGCGAGGTTTTGACCCTGCAAAGGTGTCTCGCCATTGCCCAGGAGAGGCAGCCGTCTCTGCTCGCCGCGCAAGGCTCACTGGCGGCGGGTGAAAGCCTGATCGGGCAGGCGCGGGCCAACTACTATCCCCAGATCAACTGGCAATCGAGCTACAGCAGAAATTATAGCCGGAGCTCCTCTACATCTTTGCTCTCGCCCAAGAATCCTTACAACGATTACGAAAGCAACGTGAGTCTCAACCAGAACATCTACGATTTCAATCGTACCTCCCTGCAGGTGCAGAT
>JAQULV010000355.1 GCA_028718405.1 Smithellaceae bacterium | reverse complement strand
CGGTTAATCGCCCCTTTAATCCTCTCCACCTTCACGAGATCTATGCCCATGCCTTCGATCATCTTTAAGCCTTGCAGATGGCCTCTGTCATCAGGATCACTTTCTTCATTGGTCCGACGTCGTGCACACGCAGTATGGAAACCCCATTCATCACGGCAACAGCCACGGAGGCGGCAGTGCCCTCTATTCTTTCGTCGGGTTCTCCTCCTGTCACCTTGCCTATAAAGGACTTCCGGGAAGTCCCCAGAACAATCGGTCTGCCAAGCACTCTGAATTCCTCCAGATGCCTTATAATCCTCAGGTTATCCTCCGACGTTTTCCCGAAGCCGATTCCGGGATCGATCATAATTGCGGCTTCGTCCAATCCGTATTCCTTTGCTTTCGCCAACCGTTCTCTCAGAAAGTCCACGATCTCCCCGCAGACTGAGCCATAGCCGAGGTCACCCAGCTGCATGTTGCGCGGCGTACCCCTCATATGCATGAGGATAATCGCCGCTCGCTCCTGCGCCGCGACCTCCCCCATCGCCACATCGAAGCGGAGCGCGCTGATGTCATTTATTATTTCTGCGCCGGAGGCAACGGCCTCCTTTGCCACGCGGGCTTTGGTTGTATCGATCGACAGAGGAATCTTCGTCTTCTTTCCCAACGCGTCGATCACGGGGATGACGCGCCGCAGTTCCTCTTCCACAGAGACAGGCTCTGCCCCCGGTCGGGAAGACTCCCCACCAACGTCAATGATATCCGCACCTTCTTCCACCATGCGGAGTGCCCTCTCGACGGCGGCACCCGTCTCAAAATGAACTCCGCCATCAGAGAAGGAATCGGGCGTAACATTGATGATTCCCATGATTAGAGGCCGGGTTCCGAGCTTCAGCTCACGTCTGGCCGTTTTCACGATTAACTCCCGCTTCGCCACATTCGCAAGCAGGGAGTTTAATTCCTCGGCAAGGCTTCCCAGACCAAAAGGTTGGCAGGAGAGCTTCTCGGCAAATTTCCCGATCTGCTTAATGGAACCGATGATAACGACGTCTGTCTTCGGCATACTGCAGGCAACGCAGGCCCGCGACACAGCCGCATCCCCTCCTACAGAAAGCATCTCCTGTTTGATGATATTGGCGGTCTTACATTCCACACCCTCAAGCAGGATATTGGCCATGCTCATCTTGGGGAGCATCGCCTCAATTCCGTAAGGATCGACATCCACCGCCCTGAGCACGGCCAACGCCTCCGATCTCTCGGGCAGGTGAAGCCATCTCATCTCAGAGGGATTCCCCGGCTGTTTTTATGCCGACGATTTCGTCAAGTTCATCGGCATTCAACACCTCTTTTTCAAGGAGCTGCGAAGCGATTCGGTGCAGCGTTTCGACATTATCGGCCAGGATCTTTTTCGCCTTATTGTAGCCTTCGGTTACGATCTTAGTGACCTCGGCGTCTATCTTCTCGGCAGTTTGTTCGCTGTAGTCCTTATGGGTGGCAAATTCCCTCCCCAGGAAGATCTGCTCCTCTTTCTTCCCATAGCTCAGCGGGCCCATCTCGTCACTCATTCCCCACTCACAGACCATCTTGCGTGCCAAATTCGTTGCCCGCTCGATATCATTTCCGGCACCCGTGGTGAAGTCCCTCAAGACCATCTCCTCCGCCGCCCTTCCTCCCAGAAGGATAGCGATGTTATTCAGAAGATACTTCCGCGGATACGTATGCTTTTCGTCTACCGGAAGCTGCTGCGTGATTCCGAGAGCCATCCCCCGCGGAATAATAGTCACCTTGTGAATAGGATCGGTTCCGGGCAACAGCTTCGCAACCAAGGCGTGGCCCGATTCGTGATAGGCAGTATTTTTCTTCTCCTCGTCGCTGATCACCATGCTCTTTCGCTCAGTCCCCATCAGGACCTTGTCTTTGGCGTACTCGAAATCGCTCATGGCGACCTTTTCCTTGCCGTGCCTGGCGGCGCAGAGGATCGACTCGTTTACGAGGTTCTCTATATCAGCTCCCGAGAACCCGGGCGTACCGCGGGCAATGACAGCCAGATCAACGTCATCCTCGAGGATAGTCTTCCGGACGTGTACGGCAAGAATCATCTCTCTGCCCTTGATGTCCGGCAGCGGCACGACAACCTGACGGTCGAAACGTCCCGGACGCAACAGGGCCGGATCTAAAACGTCCGGCCGGTTCGTCGCCGACACGAGGATAACGCCCTCATTCGATTCAAAACCGTCCATCTCCACGAGCAGTTGGTTGAGCGTTTGTTCACGCTCGTCGTGGCCTCCGCCCAATCCTGCGCCGCGATGCCGGCCGACCGCGTCGATCTCATCTATGAAAATGATACAGGGGGCGTTCTTCTTGCCCTGATCAAAAAGATCCCGCACCCGCGAGGCACCGACGCCGACAAACATTTCGACAAAATCGGAACCGCTGATGCTCAGGAAGGGGACATCGGCCTCCCCTGCTATTGCTCGGGCCAAGAGCGTTTTTCCCGTACCCGGCTGCCCCACGAGCAGCAATCCCTTGGGAATCCTCCCCCCGAGGCGGGTAAATTTCTTGGGATCCTTCAGAAAATCGATTACCTCTTCCAACTCCGCTTTGGCCTCGTCGATGCCAGCAACGTCGGCGAAGGTCACTTTTTTAGACTTATCGGTGACGAGTCGCGCCCGGCTCTTACCGAAGGCCATGGCCTTGCCACCGCCCGCTTGCATCTGACGCATGAAGAAGATCCAAATGCCGACCAGAAGGATCATGGGTAGCCATGATATCAAGACCGTCATGTACCACGGAGATTCCTCCGCCGGCTTGGCCGATATCTTAACTCCCTTCTGTCGAAGCAGGGTTATGAGGGTATCGTCTTTGGGGGCGTAAGTCTTGAACTGTTTACCATCGGACAGTTTGCCGGTAATATTG
>JAQULV010000354.1 GCA_028718405.1 Smithellaceae bacterium | reverse complement strand
GTAGTGGACGGTCCTGTTGTTGTGCTTCGGAATACTCGCGCAGTAGTTCCCGCCGCCTAGGGTGAGCATGAGTATGGTGTCGCCTTGATCCGTATAGAGCCTTGCCAGACTAAGACCCAGAAACGCGGAGATGTTGACGCAGACCCGAACAGGAGTATTCTTTTCCACCTCGTGTCCACCGGGGGTCTGAGTAATTCCATTGTAAACTGGGCCTTCCGCGGGAATCGTAGTCGGCACGGAAGTCTCTTCCGTAGAAACAACGGTTGAAGGGCCGGAAGTTGTTGGGGCGACTGTCGTCTCCACAGTGGTTACAGAAGTCGGTACGTATGTCGTTGTGCTGACCGAAGTTAGAGCCGTGACCCGGACGAGATTTCGCGGCGCCACCTGTGTGGTGAGGGTATAGGTTCCACGCCGTCCTGTATCAGGATTAACGCGATCCGTTGTGGCTGTGAGAGAGATCAAGATGTGATGAATTTGAGATGGCGCCGCGACGGGCCTTGACAATTCGACGCCGTGATCGTCAAAATAACTGAAATTGAGCGATTGGATATTGTCTGCTACTGATTGAACAGAGCCGCCGTCGGCCGCCCTGCCCAAGCTCTGGACGCCGTTGATTGTACAGAGCGTATAAGTAACCGTCTCGTCTGCGTCGGTTGTCGCTCCATTCCCATTGAGGTCGGAGGTGAAGCTCATTGAATTCGCGCTCGCCGCGGTAATGCCGGCATTGGCCGTCCCCGTGATATCGTAGCCGGCCATGGTAATCTCCCGAATCATCATGGCCATGGCAGCCCGGCCGTTCTGCCTCATCTCCACCACACTGTCCTCGTTGCGGAGTTCTCTGTTCTGGACAGAATAAATGGCGAACATCGCTGCAAGAACAACCAACCCTACAACCATGGCAATGATCAATTCTATCAGGGTGAAGCCGGCCCCCCTTGCAGACGCTTCTTCCCCGGGAGTCCCCTCTCGCTTATACCCATGAATAGGACTCTTACCCATAAAGCCGCTCTCTTTCCTTGTCAACTCAGCCGCACAGCCGGAGAGATGGTGCAAGTGCCGATAAATGGAAAACTTCAGCGAGTGATATAGATGCTTACCAGCAGTTATCCATACCCCAGCCTCATCGTCAACACAATATTTGATTATTAAAGGATAAAGTCCCGCCGATGTGACTTATGTCACAATGACGTGATGCTCCAAGATGAAATTGATCCTGCGTAAGAGGACACTGAAGGTAAAAGGGGAGAAATCCCCTGAACCGGAATCCACTAATAATGAATTTGTCATAGTCCTCGCCCCGTTGTTCCATTGTCTCGATCAGTCATTTTAAAAATTTATCCTGAATATCGAAGAAATATGATGATATAATAAATTGAATGTCGGTCCTGCAATATGGCATCCTATATGGAGGAATCCGCGGATAGCGGGCTGCTTCCCGCTCTGGGAGCACGAGGTGAAACGCTCGTTCAAATGTACCTGAAACGTTGATCACTCGGTGCGTGAATCTTTTAGCAACGATAGGAAACTGGATATGGAGGAAAAGAGGGCGAAAGATAGCGTCGTGGTGATGGCTCAGCAGATGAACCCGCAGGACGCTAATCCGGCCGGGAATGTCCATGGCGGTGTTATAATGAAGATCATCGATGCCGCGGCTTGGGCAGTCGCCGTTCGCCACGCCAGGGCCAACGCGGTCACAGCGTCCATCGACCGACTGGACTTCCATTATCCTGTCTTTGTCGGCGATCTTCTGACGGCACGGGCCAGTCTGAATCTTGTCGGGCGCACCTCCATGGAGATCGGCGTTCGCGTGGAGAGCGAGAATCTCTTGACGGGTGAGAAGCACCACACAGCATCCGCTTACCTGACCTTCGTTGCACTTGACGCGAACGGTCGCCCCATGCCTCTGCCCGCGCTTATCCTGGAAACGGCAGAAGAATGTCGCCGCAACGATGAAGCCAAGGAGAGAAGGGAGATGCGACTCAAGGAAAAGAGGAAGGAGAAAACAACTTCCGTCAGTTCAGGAAACGCAGAGTGATGCGGTGGGTGAGCCGCCGACGGAAAGGTATCTAAAGGCGGTCAATTACGTTTTTCAGCTTTGTCCTCACCTCTGCGGCAATGCCACGCAATTCATCGTTATCAATCGCCATCATGGCTGCAGCGGGATCGACCGCGGCCACCTCCACTTTCTTGTCTCCAAGTTCTTGAACAATCACGTTGCAGGGAAGCATGATGCCGATCTTGTCCTCGGCGAGCAACGCCTTGTAGGCAAAAGAAGGATTGCAGACTCCAAGGATTCTATATTTCCGGAAGGCGATGTTCAGTTTCTTTTTAAGTGTCTCCTGAACGTCAATCTCGGTCATGATGCCGAAACCTTCTTTCTTCAGTTCCTCTCTTGCCCTGTCCAAAGCCTCGTCAAAGGTGACTTCCAGCGTCTTCGTAAAATAGTATATCATGTGTTGCTCCTTTCAAATCGGCAAGGATTGAACGGGGAAGTTCGTCGGGACGCGATCGCGCTAATCATTTGTTCTTCGTCACGCTACGTATATAAGGCAAGGATGCACCTTCGTCTATGGGCGCAAATCTTAATGGCGGCTTCGAATTTGCTGAGTTGTGAATTGCCGGCCATGGGTCGAGAGCAAACGTCCGGAGAGAAGCCCTATTTGAAGTCGCGTACCAACGAGCCACGCTGGTCTTTCCATCGAGATGATCTTCGTTTTAGCGCTGCATGATCTTCATGAATTTATCGAACCGCCCCTTTTCCTGGACAACCTGGAGAGCCATGTCCACGACAGTAGCGGGGATTGCCGGTACGGACGCGCGCTCAGTGAGATCTATGGCGCCTACCGGGCAGCCCGTGACGCAAAGCCCGCACCCGATGCATTCCGACACGTCAACGAC
>JAQULV010000353.1 GCA_028718405.1 Smithellaceae bacterium | reverse complement strand
GCGATTCTCCATTCCTTCCAGCAATCGATCCAGAGGCTAAATGAGGCGGGCCATCCGGTCGAACTGGCACGAACGCGGATGGAACTGGCCCACTATTTTCTCTCCGCAGGGAAACAAGAGAAGGCAATGGACCAGCGCCTTGAAGTCTCTAAGGCCCTGTCGTCCATGAACGAGGTCCTCATTCCGAACGACCTGCGGGGCCTAATTGAGCGGCCCCCGAGGGACGAGCATGTGCTCAAGGAAATCCTAGAGCTCGGAAGGCAGGTCGTGAATATCCGAGACAATAACGAGTTGATGCAGCGCATCATCTCCATGGTAAACCGCGTGACCGGGGCGGAACGGGGAGCCATGTTCCTTTTCGACGGAGCACCGGCCGAAGGAAAAAAGCTTTGCCTCCGGGCATCTAAGAACCTGACGCCATCGGATGTGACCCATCCCTCCTTCGGCGTCTCCACCCGGCTCATCGAGGAGGTGGCGAAAACGGGAGAGGGAAGCCTCCTGGGGGCTGACACGGCCGATGCCTCCCTCCTTATTTCCCAGGGCGTCATCCGCTCCATGGTGTGTGTCCCAATGGTGCTCCACGACCAAGTGATAGGCGTTCTGTACCATGACAACCGGCTGTTGAGCAGCGCCTTCCGGAAATCAGATCTGGAGCTCCTGGCCTATTTTGCGGCTCTAGCGGCAATCGCCATCGACAACGCCAGAGCCTACGAAGAAATCAGAAGCCTCAATAGAAAGCTCAATGAGGAGAAGAAGTATTTCGAGGAGGAGCACCTTACCCACCTGCACTTCGATGATATCGTCGGGCAGAGCCCCGCAATGCAGCAGGTCCTGATTCAGATCAACCAGGTGGCGGAAACTAACGCGTCGGTTCTGATCACGGGTGAGACAGGCGTGGGCAAGGAACTCGTAGCGAGGGCCATTCACCGCCTGAGTCCCCGGAAGGACCGGCCCTTCATCAGCGTCCAGCTCAGCTCGCTCCCGGACAGCCTCATTCCCAGCGAGCTGTTCGGCCATGAGAAGGGTGCGTACACCGGGGCCACCCAACGGAGAATCGGACGTTTCGAGTTGGCCGACGGAGGGACTCTTTTCCTGGATGAGATCGGCGATATCCCCGCCGAAATCCAGGTGCGGCTCCTACGGGTCCTTCAGAACCGTGAGTTCGAGCGGATCGGTGGAACGGAGCACCTCACCTCCGACTTCCGTCTGATCACCGCCACGAATCGCGACCTGGAACAGTTGGTCCGAAGTGGCACGTTCCGGGCGGACCTCTACTATCGCCTCAAAGTCTTCCCCATTCACGTCCCCCCCCTGAGGGAGCGTGAGGGAGACGTACCGCTTCTAGCAAAACACTTCCTGAAAATCCAGTCTAACAGGACCGGAAAAAGGATCGATTCCATTTCTGATGAGGATATGAAACGGCTGAACTCGTACAAATGGCCCGGCAACATCCGGGAATTGGAAAATCTCGTGGAACGGGGAGTCATCCTGAGCACAAATAACCGTTTCCACATGCCCGGCCTTGAGTCTGCAGCCGCGGGTACGGCTGAACCGGCGGGGTACACCGGGAAACTGACGCTCGCCGACAACGAACGATGCCACATCTTGAGAACCCTTGAAGAAACTGGATGGAAGATTTCTGGGCCTGGAGGGGCCGCTGAGGTTCTCAACATCCCTCCTTCTACGCTTTCCTTTCGGATGAAGAAACTTGGAATTAGCAGACGGAAGAAATCCACACTCTCCGATTCAGCCGTCAGTCCTACCGATCCGCAGTTACGCTTCAGATATCAGTATTAATTCGAGAATACTTATTTGGGCTTCTCCGGCACGACTCGGAAAAGAAAGGCCGGGGGGCGTTGGGTCCTCTCGACCTCCTCCGCCCCTGTAACTCTGGTGTTTGAAAAAAGAGGACCCGGCCGGGGCTGCGGCCCCTGAGGGATCATCCCCCATCGAGGAAAAGCGACCGCTAGAAAATTTCCAGAAAATCTGGAATCGTGCCACCCCGACCATACCAGCGCTGCCGTTGTCATGCCTGTGATGGGAGTCGGATCCTGCCGGGGACGGGGCGCCTGAGATCTTGCGTTGCGTTTATTAATGGGCTATACGGACTCATCCATTTTTAAAAAATACTCTTCTTGATTCCAGGGACAGTGACGATGCGAAACAGACCCGTCGAACCGATCGGATTCCCGAAGCCCCTTTTGCTTTTTCTCCTCTCAGCGCTCCTGCTGCTGTTTGCACCTGCTTCCCCCGCCCCGGCCGCCGAAGGACGCAGCGTTGACGTGAAGGCCAGAGAGGCCGCCGTGGCGGAGCACCGGATCGCCCTGGTCATCGGCAACAGCGCCTACCGGATGGGCGCCCTTCGCAACCCCGTCAACGATGCACGCGCCGTTGCGGCCACCCTTCGGGACCTGGGGTTTTCGGTGGAGGAGCGGACCGACCTTTCCTACCAGGAGATGGGCCGGGCGATCGTCCGCTTCGGTCAGGCCATCCGCCGCAACAGCGTCGCCCTCTTCTACTACGCCGGCCACGGACTTCAGGTCCAGGGCAGCAACTACCTCGTCCCCGTGGACGCCCAAATCCACGACGAGGGGGAGGTCCAGTTCGCCGCCGTCAACGCCGGCCTGATCCTGGCGAAGATGGAGGAGGCGAAGAACCCCGTGAACATCGTCATCCTAGACGCCTGCCGGGACAACCCCTACGCCCGCAGCTGGAAGCGGTCCTCGGGGGGGCGTGGGCTGGCGAAGATGGACGCGCCGGTGGGCTCGATCATCGCCTATGCCGCCGGTCCCGGCGAGACGGCCGACGACGGCAGGGGGAATAACGGCCTCTATACCGAATCCCTGGTCCGGCAGATGAAGACGCCGGGCCTCAAGATCGAGGACGTCTTCAAGCGGGTC
>JAQULV010000352.1 GCA_028718405.1 Smithellaceae bacterium | reverse complement strand
GAAAGGGAGAATAAAAATGGCGCTGGATGCAGAAACGAAGAAGACCCTCATCGCCTTTCAGCGAAACGAGATAACGGAGCATCTCTTGTACGGGAAGCTCGCTGATAAGGTGCCGGGACAGAATGGAGAGATCCTCAGGAAGATCTCCGCCGATGAGCTTCGTCATTACGACCGCTGGCGGGCGCACACCCATGAAGAGATCCGCCCCTCCCGTGGGAAGATCCTTTTTTATTACCTCATCAGCCGCATCCTGGGTTTCACCTTCGGCATCAAGCTCATGGAGCGGGGTGAAGAAAACGCACAGTTGACTTACGTGGCGCTCCGCCGGCAGTTTCCCGAAGACATCGATCTGCTCATCCGGGAAGAGAAGGATCATGAGGATTCCCTTATCGCCATGCTTGACGAGGAAAAGCTCCGCTACACGGGTTCCATCGTCCTGGGGCTTAGCGACGCGCTGGTCGAGCTTACCGGAGCCCTTGCCGGCTTTACGCTGGCACTGCGGAACACCTCTCTTATTGCCGTCACGGGACTGATCACCGGCATCGCCGCCGCGCTGTCCATGGCCTCCTCGGAATACCTCTCGACGAAGGCCGAAGGCACGGACCGCCAGCCATTGAGGGCGTCGATCTACACGGGAATCGTTTACCTGGTAACGGTTTCGCTGCTGGTCCTTCCGTACCTGATCCTGAAAAATTATTACGTCTGCCTGGCTGCGACGATGATCACCGCCGTTCTCATTATCGCCTTCTTCAATTACTACATCTCGGTGGCTCAAGACCTGCCTTTCCGGAAGCGGTTTTTCGAAATGGCCGGGCTTTGTTTAGGGGTCGCGGCCATCAGCTTCGCGATCGGCTACGCTGTCCGCATCTTTTTAGGAGTTGACACCTGAAAGTGTTGTAGGCATGATGGTTCTCCAATTGACAAAATGCGAGGTACAGCTTTGAAGAGGACATTAGCACTGGCGATCTTGATCGTTGGCCTTTCGTTGGTTACAGCCTGCGCCACCTACCGCGACATGAAGGACGTCCACGAGGAAGTGGATCGCAAGACGTCCGTCTTGGATGAGAACCTTTCCTCGATAAAAGATTCTTTGGCGGAGTTGCGATCGTACGCGCAGAAAGAAGCGGCACAACAGAAGGATGCTCAAACCACCCTGAAGGGCGGTCTCGATAACCTGCAAAAGAGCATGGCTGCCCAACAGACGGCGAAGGACCGGGCAGACAAGAGCCGCGACGAGAAGATCGAGAGTCTGGAGAAAGGCTACCAGGGTATCGTCGCCATTCTGAAGAATCAACCGGAGATCTTCGCCAACCTTGCAACTCTGAGCAACTACATCGAGCAACTCAAGACCGCCGCCGCAGAGCAACAGAGGCTGGCCGAGAAGAGCGCCGCCGATCTGGCAGCATTGCGCAAGACGCAGGCCGATATGACCGCCGACGTCACAGAGTTGAAGGACGGGCTCCAACACCTGCGCGGGACCGATGAAGAATTGCAGAGGGGAATCTATCAGGCAGCGGAGCGCAATCGCCGTCTCCAGGACGACCTGACGGCCCTTCAAAAGAAGACCGATGAACTCACCGCCAAGATCTCCCAATGGGAAAAGACGATGGCTGGTGATGATGCCGTGGCCTCCTCCGACAAATCACCACGCCCGGCAACCGACGCCGCTGCCGCCGCCGATGCCGCCTACAAGACGGCCTACGAGATGTTCAAGGCCGGCCAGTACGAAAAAGCCAGAGGCGCATTCCAGGCCTTCCTCAAACAGTTCGCCACCAGCAATCTTGCCGATAATGCCCAGTTCTGGCTCGCCGAAACCTTCTTCCAGGAGAAACACTTTGAAGAGGCCGTCCTGGAATACGAGAAGCTCGCCACCAATTATCCCGAGAGCGATAAGATGGCGGTGGCCCGCCTGAAACAGGCCCTGTCGTTCTGGGAGCTGGGTGATAAAGAAAGCGCCCGCGTCTTGCTTCAGCAGGTCGTCAACGACTATCCCAACTCGAACCAGGCGCGCTACGCGCGCAACAAGCTCAAGGAGCTGGATTAACGGTCAGGGGTTTCAGTCTTTCTCAGAGATTCAGAAGTTCCGTGGGGTCATCGATCAGGTAATCTGGCAAAGCCTTTGCCATCTTCTCACGACTGTGCCAGCCCCAGCTCACGGCAATGGATCTTACGCCGGCCTCTCTGGCTTCCTTGATATCCCCCGTCGTGTCACCAATGTAGTAGGTGCTGTCGCGGTCGACGCCGTAAGCGGCCACGGCGTGATCGATCTTGTCTTTCTTGCTCAGTTTGAAGTCGGCCCCCATGATCTCCCGGAAACAGCCGTTGAACCCGAAACGTCGGATCATCTCGTGGACTGCCTCCGAAGAATTGGAGGAGATAACGGCCAGGACATGGCGGCTCGCCAACTCCTTCACAACGGGGAGCAACCCCGGCATCGGGGAAACCTTCGAATAGTCGGCCGTAGCGAAGATCTCCGCCGAGGCGTTAAAATACTCTCCCAGGTCGATTCCCTTGCGTATCAGGCCTTCGTAGAAATTGCCTTCAAACAGTTCCAGGAAATCATCCGTATTCCGGATGACGGGCGTTCCCATCTTCTCCAGGGCTCGCTGGGAAAGATCGGCGTAGAAATGAAGGGAATCGGCGATGACGCCGTCGAAATCGAAGAGGAAGAGTTTCTTCACCGCTTCCCTCCGCACCAGAGTCCTAGCGTCTCCGCGAAGGGCGCACGCACCACGCCGGCCTCCGTAATAATGGCCGAAATAAAGCGATGGGGCGTGACGTCGAAGGCGGGGTTTCTTACCTCGATCCCCGCCGGAGCCAGCCTGTTTCCTTTAACTGTCAAGACCTCTTCCGCATCCCTTTCCTCAATGGGGACGAGATCGCCGGACGCGACGGTCAGATC
>JAQULV010000351.1 GCA_028718405.1 Smithellaceae bacterium | reverse complement strand
TATATCATGGGGCACTACATTCGGTTTTTAAAGAACTGCATGTAATAATATCAACATGTTACGCATGCACGATCACTTAAAATACCCTTATTTTGTTGCTTTTTATGAAAATAGGGTTAAAGTTGGGGTAGGGTGCCGGAAAGGATTTCAACGGTTTGTCAATATGGATATTTTATAATCAGGACGGGCTCAGTATCCCTGTTTCGCAGCAACCATGAGTAGTGCCATGATGAAGTTCTTGCAGCTACATGCCCTGCCGAGCCAAAACGTCGAGGGGCCGTTTCCCGTGAAGTCGGGAAACGGCCCCTTTTCTATGGTGCCGAAGCTCAGGGGCTTCCACCGCGGGCGCCCGCCCGCCGGTTCGTCCGGGAGCGCTATTTCATCGCCAGCAGGTGCGAGCGGAGGTTCGCGCCGCCCTTGCCCAGTCTCATTTGCCTGCGGAGGTTGTTCCGGTGGGCGTTCACCGTGCCCAGAGAGACGCCCATCACGTGCGAGATCTCGCCCGAGGACTTCCCCTCCTTGACCAGGTTGGCGACCTGGATCTCCTTGGGCGTGAGGTTAGGATAACAGGAGGCGAGGTTGTACACAAAGTCCGAGGAGATTTCCATCAGGTTGGATTCCAGGACGCTCAGGGAAACCCGATCCATCGGCGCCATCTGGCCGTCCTTCAGTCTCTCCAGGTAAGGGGTGATGAGCTCCTGCATGTTGGATTTGAGCCGCGCGGACGTCAGGCGCTGATTCTGCTCCTGCTGGTCCAGAAGGACCTTGAGGGCCGTATTGAGGGCCTCGAGTTTTTCGGCCTGCAGGGCCAAGGAATCCTTGCTTTTCCGAAGCTCATCCTCCATCCGTTTGCGTTTCGTGATGTCCTGAAGGGTGCTCAAGACCAGTCGCTCGCCATCCAATTCGAAGACCTCGGCCGACAGGAGGCAACAATGGACCTCCCTGGACTTGTTCCGCCAATAGATCTCCTTGTTGCGGATCTTGCCGTCTCTTGAAAGCTGATCGAGAATCTCCCGACGTTGTTCCTCCTTCCATTCCCCGAGTTCCAGGGAGATTTTGCCGAGCAGCTCATCGCGGGTATAGCCCGTCGCCTCGCAAAAGGCCTGGTTGACTTCCAGATATTGACCGTCAGCCGTGGTCACGGCCATCATCGAGGGATTCATGGCGAAGACCAGGGGAAAGAGCCCTGCGGGGCCGTTGCCCTTTTGGTCCAGTTCTTTGAGAAACGAGACGTTGATGTCTGCCGGTCCGGCGTTCCGAATGTCGGACTTGCTTTTTCTGGTCACGATCATGCCTTTCCTGAATGTAATTTGCCGAATTATAGTGGGACGTTATTCTTGTGTCAAGAATTCATTCAACCTACAGGGACAGCAGGTGGTCGTGGTCCTTGAGCCAGCGCCGGTGCTCCCGGTGCCGGGGGGAGGCGCCGGCGACGAGCGCCCAGAAGGCAGGGGCGTGGCTCTTTTCGCGGATGTGCGCCAGTTCGTGAACGACGACGTAATCGATGACGTCCTGGGGCGCCATGATCAGTCGCCAGGTGAAGGACAGGCGGTTCATGGGCGAACAGGACCCCCAGCGGTGTCTTGCCTGGCCGATCCGGATGCCGCGGGGCAGGACGCCCAGACGCACGGAGAAAACCGCCACCCGGCCCGCCAGGTACGACATGGCCTGACGCCGGTACCAGCGGATGAACTGTGCCTTGCCGCCGCGGACGGCCGTTTCGTGCAGCATAAATTTCGTGCCCGTGAAAACCAGCGGTTCCTTCCGATCGGACGAGGGGACGATCTCCAGGGGGTAGGAGACGCCCAGGTAGGGGAAGGTTTCTCCGGCGGCGATGCGCCTGTCGTGCGGCTTCCGCGCCGCCTGTTCCCGGCGCTTCCGGGTGATCCAGGGCTGCTTCTTCAGCAAGAACGCCTCGATCTCCCGCTTCGGGGTGTGGCGGGGGGCCTGCACGAGGACCGTGCCGTCGGGGAGGACTTGGAGGGAGATGGTTTTCCGCCGGCGCGCGCTGCGCACCAGGGTATAATCGGAAAGCGAACGAGCATCCATGATGCGTCTTTAGCAGAGGCCGGCCCCTTTTTCAAGCCGGCGTCGACTCCCGGTTGCCGCGTCTCTCCGACGGCCCGGAATCCAGGTCCCGAGGCGAGGCGGGCCCTTCCGGCCTTCCGTCGAAGGATCTCCGCCGGGCGCATCAATGGAAGGGATTTCAAGATTGCACAAAGGTCTCGAGGTGTGGTACCCAAAAATGGGCCAATGGGGGGGTGCATTAAAAACGATCAAGTTTACCATCACCGACCCGTCCAGGACCATCCGGCTGTTTCCGGAGCCCCTTGTGATCTGCGGGGATGCGGCCCTTCAGCCCACCATCGAAATGCCCCTGAGCGGCGATTCCTGGCGGCAAAGCACGGCCTGTAAGGCGCCGTCCGTTCCGCGTCGCCGGACCGGTCTTCCCGAAACGGTTCATCCGGCCGGGTGACGAGCGATGCGGTGCAGATCTTCGGCGGCTGCGGCATGAGCAAGGAATACCCCATCGAGAAGCTCTTCCGGGACGCCCGGGCGGGGCTGAGCGAGGACGGTTCGAACGACACCCTGTCGATCACGGGCGGGACGATGATTCTGAAGGAGGGGCAATAGGCATGGAGAACGTTTACATCATCGGCGTGGGAATGATCCGTTTCAACAAGTATCCGGACAAGACCGTCCGGACCATGGCCGAGGAGGCGACGGCGCTGGTCCTCGAGGACGCGGGGCTGAAGAAGGCGGACCTCGAGGCGGCCTTCTTCTCGAACACCTTCTGGGGCATGTTCGCCAACCAGCACTCCATCCGGGGGGAGGTCATCCTCCGGGGGATGGGGATGGGCAACATCCCCGTGACGAACGTGGAGAACGCCTGCGCCGGAGGCTCCACGG
>JAQULV010000350.1 GCA_028718405.1 Smithellaceae bacterium | reverse complement strand
TCATCTGCGTGGGGAGACTCTACCGCGACGCCTGGCTGAAGCGCAAAGACGTCTGAGATCATCCCCAATACCAACGAAATCTAAACCCCGGGCCCCGAAAGGACCTGGGGTTTTTCGTCTTGAACCTATGCGCGGATCGCAATATCTCTGGTCTTGAGTTGGATGTCCGAAAGGCCGTTCCAGTTGTTGATGTGAGGGGTGAAAACGAGATCGATATTGGCGCCCGTCAGAGTTTCCATATGATGCCCCATATTGAACCAGATGGAACTACAGGAGGATCCGTTGCCGTTAACGCGGATGCGCAGGTGGTTGTTACCAACCACCGAGGTAGAAACGATACTGAGGTTCCGAGTGCAGAATACTGGTTCTGGATTCATGCACCCGAAGGGCGCCAGGGCTTTGATCTGGTCGATAAGATCAATATTGATCTCATTGAGCTCACACTGAGCGTCGATATTGGTATGCTGAGCAAAATCAGATGGAGTAAGGTTCTCTCCCACCACAGAACTGAGAAGCCTCCGGAAGGCGTCGACGTCGGTCTCCCGAATGGAAATGCCGGCGGCGAAGCGGTGACCTCCGTAAGAGAGCAAGAGCGAGTCACATTTCTTGAGCCCATCGTAAATATTGAAATCGGGAATACTGCGTCCGGATCCCTTGCCAACACCATTCTTAAGGCTGATGAGGATTGCCGGCCGGCAGTACCTGTCAACGAGACGTGCGGCAACGATACCGATAACGCCAGGGTGCCAGTGGGGCGACGCAAATACAAAGGAATTTGTCTCCGTTATTTCCCGTCCGGCTTCGATGCCGCCGATGATCTCATTGAGAATGTCCTTTTCCAGGGTCTGGCGTTTCTTGTTGTGGCCATCTAGTTTCCTGGCCAAATCCCTGGCCTGGCCAAGCTCGTCAGTCATAAGCAGCTCCACCGCATCCTGAGGGGAAGCGATGCGACCGGCCGCGTTAATACGCGGTATCAGCGCGTAGGACGCCTTTGCTGAATCTATGGTTTGGCTCTCCAAGGCACATATCTCCTTGAGGGCTTTGATGCCGACACGCTTCTCCTCGGTGATGAGTTCCAATCCTATCTTCGTAAGGACCCTGTTCTCATCGATGAGCGGCGAGATGTCACCTATGGTTCCCAGGGCAACGAGGTCAAGGTATTCTCGTAGGTTGGGGTAAGGTCTGTCCACCCAAAAACCCTCCCGGCGCAGCTGTCCTCTCAGGGCAATGAGAAAGTTGAAGACAATGCCTACGGCAGCGAGATGCTTAAAAGGAAAGGGACAATCGCGGCGGTTGGGATTGATGGAAGCGACTGCAGGGGGTAGAGTATCGGGAACCTCATGGTGATCCAGAACGATTGTATCAATACCAAGGGACTTTGCATGGCTGATCTCGTCGATATCGGAAACGCCGCAATCGACCGTGATAATCAGATTGACCCCTGCGGCCTTCATCCTGTCGATGGCGCTCCGATTAAGGCCGTACCCTTCTTCGATCCGATCGGGTATGTAGTATTCGACGGAAGCGGAAATCTCCTTGAGGAATTTGAGCAGCAAAACGACGGAGGTGATGCCGTCGGCATCGTAATCGCCGTAAATGACAATCTGATCGTTTCTCCGAATAGCCTCAATGAGGCGGTCGACCCCGGTAATCATGTCTTTCATGAGAAAGGGATTATGCAGGTCGTTGAGCGAGGGTAGCAAATATCTGCGAGCATCATCGGGATCTACAATGTCACGGTTGACCAATATCTGCGATAGGATGCGACGCAGCCCTAGTTCCCGGATGAGATTATCCTCGAGGTCTTTTCTATGCGCGGAGAGTTTCCATTGCGTGACGGGAAGAACTGTCTTGACCATGGCCATTCAATTCGTTTTTTTCGCGCCCATAATACCAACCGAAGCCTTGATGTCAAGGAAAGATTCACCCCGGCATCGCTATGCAGTTGTGTTATAAGGATAGCAAACACGGAAGGAGCAGTATCCGAGATATTTCCGGCACTGATAATGGGGCATTGAATTTTTTCTACATCAGTGTTAGCAATAGACCTCCGCAGCAAATCCAACGGACGGGAGGAACAATGAAGAAACTGACGATTCCGGTATTTCTCTTCTTCCTTCTCATGCTCATGGGTCTTGGTCCCCTACAGGGTGGCTCACCGGAAAAGATACCTGTGCCATCAAAAAAGTATGCCGCCGTCTTTGTCGATCAGGACGATATTCAAACGGAATGCCACCAAGTGAGTATTGAGGGAGCAACATTCATCGAAGGAAAAAGGGGGGAAGGAACCTATACGATTCCCTTCGAGAATGTCGAATCCATTCTGTTCCTTCTGAGCGGAGATAAACTGGTGGGTAGAGTGAAACTGCTAAACGGGGGGAATGTAGACCTCACGGTTAATAAGTCCCACAAGGCATACGGCTCTACGACTTACGGCACATTTCAGATCAGACTTGCCGATCTCAAGAAAATAATCATACGCCGCTAAGAGGCAAGACGGCCCGATGAATCTCTTTCGGGGTTAATCGCGATCTTAGATGGCCTTCTTGACAAAGCCGGCGCGGAGGCAACGGGTGCAAACCTTCACGCGACGCACGGTTCCCGATTCTCCGTCGACGCAACGGATCTTCTGCAGGTTGGGATACCAGATCTTTTTCGTCCTGTTGTTGGCATGGCTGACGTTATTTCCTACCACCGGCCCCTTGCCGCATACTTCACAGGTTCTTGACATGGTTAAGAGTGCTCCTTAGAAAAATTGAACCGTCTTCTAAAACAAAACTCGTGATTATGCAAGTATTATTTGCAGTTAATTTACCATGCTTGCGGGCTGACCGGTCGATTCCAAGACGCGCATCCAGAGACTGCCCTGAGGATCTAGCCGGGAGGTAGACGTAACGGCAGGGAAGGGGAGATGGACATACTCATCC
>JAQULV010000349.1 GCA_028718405.1 Smithellaceae bacterium | reverse complement strand
CAATACGGGAGAAGTCGTTGCCGATGAAAAGACTCGCCGTCGTGCCGGCGGCGGTGGGAAGCCATTCGGTCCGGAAGATGTTCTGGATGGCAAAGGGGGTAATCGAGATGCCCGTCAACGGGTAACCTATCTTGGAGAAGAGCTTCTTCAACTCCTCCACCTCGTAGCGGGGCGCCGTATAGACCATCACGGCCATCTTCTGGATGCCTTGGTCCATTACCTCGCCCAGGACCTCGAAATCGAAGATGCTCTCTTTGTCGTCGAAGGGCGCCTCTTTCTTCACCGTCCAATAGACGACTTCTTCGATCTGTTTCTTCTGTATCTTCGGGATCCTGAGGTGCCTGACGTCAACGCGGGCGGCGGACATGATCGCCCAGATCTCGGTCTTTTTGGGCGAATCGATGATTTCGGAAAGGGCGTTCCTGAGGAGATTGCCGAACTCCGGTGAGTTGGTCGTCATCGACTTGGCGAAGGGAACGATCTTCAGGTCCAGCAGGGTCCATCTGTTGTCGGAGCGTCCCATCTTGACCAGGCGTAGATGCTCGTGACCGATGTCCACGCCGATATTGACCGTCTTGTAGGAAGGCATCAGGGTGGGTTTCGGTATCTTGAATTCTCTCCGGGATGGAGGAGCCCCCGGCTGGCTTCCGACAGGTACGTCGCCCGAAGCGTTCCGGTTGCGAATGATATTGAGGAGCTTTTCGGTCGAACTGATTTCCTTTGCTCGGGACACCTTATTCTCCACTTCTTCCGTTGTCTTGAATGGCGATGAATCAGATCCCTAACTTGTGCAACGGCGAAAACAACTAGTTACTTCCCTTGGGACGGAATTTGTGAGGCTCCTCCAGCTGGGCGATGATGTCTTCCAACTTCGCCTGATCGTCATCTATGATGTAATGCTGGTCGAATTCGTCGAGCGGGGAGATGTTTCCCCCCTCCTGCTGCGTACGCCGCGGGGCGGAAATGCCGGTCTCGTGTCCGTAATCCGTAGCCTCCACCCGGCGCGCGATGATGTCTTCCGTAAAAGAATCGGGATCGATGAGAGGCGATTTGTATATCTCCTCGAAGACCACCTCCTCCGAAGGCTTGAAACTTTGGGACGGATGAACGAAGGAATCAGCCACGTTGACGTATTCCGTCAGGTACCGTTTCATCGTGAACATGCCCTCGTTCTTTCCGGTATGGATCGTGTTCTCCATCTGCGGCAACTTGTTTTCCCTGATAACTCCCTTGATGGATGAAGTGCCCTTCATGATCGAGAGCAGGGGGACCCGGAACATGAACCGCTCCATGTATACCAGTTGCTGAACGATAACCCAGGCCAGAGTCGAGGCGATCTGGAAACGGATCTCCTCCTGGGCCTCGGGCGGAAAGGAGTTGCTGATCCGGTAGATCGCGTCTTCCGAGTTCGTGGCGTGCAGCGAGGCGATCACCAGATGGCCTGATTCTGCGGCATTCAGCGTGAGCCTCATCACCTCCGGTTCCCTCATCTCGCCGACGACGATTACGTCCGGATCTTCCCTCAGCACATCGATGAGCCCCTGACGGAAGGACGGCACGTGGGCTCCGAGTTCTCTCTGCTCAATGAAGGCCTTCCGGGAAGGGAACCTGAACTCGATGGGGTCCTCGAGGGTCACGATGTGGACCGGCCGGAGGTTGTTTATCTCATTCACGACGGCCGCGATGGTCGTAGACTTACCGCATCCGGTCGGACCGCAGATCAATACCAGGCCCGATTTCAATTCAGCTATCTGCTTCAGGGAAGGGTGCAGGTTCAGCCCGGTGATGGAGGGAATCACGCCCGGCAGGAGTCTGATCGCGACGCTCAATCCCCTAATCGTATTGAAGACGTTGATCCTCAGACGCACCTGGTTGACGGTGACGGCGAAATCGATGGAATGACGCTTCCTGAGGATCAGTAACTGGCGGTTGTCGAGAATCGACTTGACGAGATCGTCGACCTCCTGGTGTGTCCAACTGACGTTCTTATTGAAGCGGATGACGCCGTTTTCCCGGAAGATGAGGGGCTGCCCACCGGAGATATGGATATCCGAATAACCTCCCTTGACCCCTTCATCGATAAGATCTTCGAACTTACTCACGGCGCCCCACCTAGCATAAGATGAGACAATTATAACTGCGAAAAGGAAATATTCAAGGGATTTATCTACAAAAAAAGGAGTCTCCCGTTTGAGTGAACTCCTTCATTGCTTGGAGGCGGCATCCGGATTCGAACCGGAGAATAACGGTTTTGCAGACCGCTGCCTTAGCCACTTGGCTATGCCGCCGGAGATATGAATGGAGCGGGCGAACGGATTTGAACCGTCGACGTCCACCTTGGCAAGGTGGCACTCTACCGCTGAGTTACGCCCGCTCGCGTGATAGTCCGGGGGTGAATATAACAGACGGCCTCTTTTGTCAACATAAAACTTGGCCGTCCGCCATCTTCAAAAACGACGTCTGTCCTGTCTTTCCGCCCACCGATTCGCCTTCCTTTGATCGGCGATCATCACTGTGGTTTCTACCCATGGGAAGATCTTGCGTTTATTGTAACACTATTTTCCCAGTATTTCTCTGTAGAACTTGCCAAAATAGTCGAGACCGGAATAGACGGTGAGGACCAGGGCAACGTAGATCATGAAGGTTCCTACGACTTGGGCGTCGGCACCGAAGAGGGGATAATGGATGATCAAGGCCGACACTGCGAATACCTGGCAGAGGGTCTTTTGCTTGCCCAAAGGACTCGCCTGGATCACGATCCCCTCCGAGGAAGCGATGCTTCTGATCCCGTCGACGACGAAGTCGCGGATGATGATAACGGCGACTACCCAGGCCTCGATGCGTCCGATGGGGATCATCATGATCATGGCGGTATTGACGATCAGTTTGTCCGCGATGGGGTCCAGGAACTTCCCCATGGTCGTCACGA
>JAQULV010000348.1 GCA_028718405.1 Smithellaceae bacterium | reverse complement strand
ACCGATCCCACCAGCGGTCTCAAGTTCGGGGCCGGTACCCTGGGGCTCGTCATCGATCTCAACCGCTTCTTCAAACAGCCCGACATCGTCTCCTCGGCCCGCTTCGGTTTGGGCTTGGGCCTCATCAACAAGTATCTGATGAGGATCAATGATACCTACCTCTCCGACCAGGATTTCTACCGCTATGGCCACGATGTGCAGGGTCTCGTCATCCTGGCCGGCGTTGGTTTCGGTCTGCTCGATGACATGATCAGCATCGGCGTGGGCGGCAACGTCCTGTTCGCCGGTCCCGGTAACGTTACGCTCTCGCACGTCCAGCTCACAGCCGCTCAGCAGTCGCCCAATCAGAGCGCGTAGATGGACCTGAAGGCCCTGGCGGCGCCGACTGCCGGCATCGCCTTGAACCTTGGTGATTTGGATATCGGGGTTTCCTACCGCGGTTCTGTTTGGTCGGAGCTGAATATCGATGTGCCCACCAGCGCTGACGTAGCGTTGGGACAGACGATACCTCTCATGGTCAAACTGGTCGTCTTCGATTACTATACACCCGAAACCATGTCCGTGGGTGTTGGCTACAGACTGGGGGCGCTGAGGCTTTCCGCCGATTACGAACTCCAGAAGTGGTCCGGCATGAAGGTTTCTTCGGCGAAAAAGACTTACTATCAGGGCTTGGGCGTCGCGGTTCCCGAGTTCGATGACATCTGGGTTCCGAAAGTCGGTGTTTCTTTCGATGTCACAAAGACCATCAGCGTCATGGCCGGCTATTACCATCAGCCGACCTTTGTTCCGGATGATGCGAACAAAACCTACTTCAACTTCCTGGACAACGACAAAGATGTCTTCTCCTTGGGGCTCGCGGTTTTGCTTCCCAAACTGGAAGCTATGTCCTGTCCCGTTCAGATCAATGTGGGATATCAATACCAGGATCTCAAGGATCGTGAAGTTGTGAAGACGAACAATAACACCTACGGTCCCAACTACACCTACGGCGGGAAGGTCAACTCCTTCGTCGGGGAAGTGATCGTCCGCTGGTAGTAGATTAAGCTTCAGTTCCACTGATCCATTAAGGAGGCCCCCCTTTCGGGAGCCTCCTTTTTTCTTTGTCTTTCCCCCGCCATTTGTTATCCTGTTCATATAAGGAGGCAATATGAAAACCCTCAAGATCGAAGGTATGTCGTGCAACCACTGTGTGATGGCGGTAACCAAGGCCTTAAGCGGCGTCGCCGGGGTCAAGGACATCAAGATCGATCTCCAAAAGGGCGAGGCCACCTTCGAGGAGGAAAAGCCCGTGGACATGGCCGCCCTCAAGGCGGCGGTGGAAAAGGCGGGGTATCGGATTGCCGGATCGTAATCCCAGAAAGACCACCGTTAGCGTCGGCGGGATGACTTGTGCCGCTTGTGTTCGGCGTGTCGAGCAGGCGCTGAAAGAGTTGCCGGGCGTCGAGGACGTCGGTGTCAACCTGGCCACCGCCCGCGCCACGATCGTCCACGATCCGAAGTGGGCCGGGACCGATGCCGTCCGCGAGGCGGTTACCGACCACGGCTACCTCTATCTCGGCATTCCCGACGAGTTGGCGGCGGATCCGATCGAAGCCGCAAGGGCGCGCGAGATCAGAGACCTCCGTCTCAAGTTTGTAACGGGCATTATCCTCAGCGTGCTCGTTTTTGCAGGAACCATGCAACACTGGTTTCCCTTTCTCATGGACCTTCCGCGGAAACCTGTTCTTATCGTCGTTTTTCTCCTCACCACCCCCGTTGTCTTCTGGGTGGGCGATCGGTTTTTCGTAGGCGCCTTCAAAGCGGCTCAGCAGAGAACAACGGACATGAACACCCTGGTAGCCGTGGGCGCGTCGGCCGCCTACCTCTACTCAGTGCTGGCGACGTTTGTTCCCGGTGTCTTCATTGCCGCCGGGATCGAGCCTTACGTTTACTACGATAGCGCCGCTTTCATCATCACCCTGATTCTTTTAGGAAGACTCCTGGAGGCAGGAGCAAAAGGACGCACCTCGCTTGCCATCAAGAGACTCGCAGGACTCAGACCCAAAACTGCGCGCGTGATAAGGGAAGGCGTCGAGCGGGACGTTCCCGTGGAGTCCGTGATCCCCGACGATGTTGTCGTGGTAAGGCCCGGAGAGAGGATCGCCACGGACGGCGTGGTAATAGCGGGCGAGTCAACAGTCGATGAGTCCATGCTCACCGGAGAGAGCATGCCGGTATCGAAGAGCGAAGGGCAGGAGGTTTATGGCGCCACCATCAACAAAGCAGGGTCCATTACCTTCCGGGCGACGCGCGTAGGAGCCGAGACGGTACTTTCCCAGATCATCCGCCTCGTGGAGGAAGCCCAAGGCTCCAAGGCCCCGATTCAAAGGCTCGCCGACCGGATCGCCTCCGTCTTTGTTCCTACTGTCTTTGCGATCGGCGCTGTCACCTTTCTCGTGTGGTACTTTCTCCCGGCAGAGCCTCTCTTTACGCGGGCACTGCTGAATTTTATCTCCGTTTTGGTCATTGCCTGTCCCTGCGCGCTGGGGCTGGCCACACCGACGGCTATCATGGTGGGGACGGGGCTCGGTGCCGAGAAGGGCATCCTCATCAAGGGGGGGGAGAGTCTGGAGAAGGCCTTCAAGCTGACGATGGTCGTTTTCGACAAGACGGGGACGCTCACCAAGGGAGAGCCCGAGGTCACGGATATCATCTCGGCTCCGGGAACTCGCGAACAGGAGGTCCTGACCGCGGCCCTCTCCCTGGGAGTACTTTCGGAGCATCCCCTTTCCCACGCCATTGAATTTCGGGCGCGGGAGAAAGGTGCCGCGGTCCGCGAGGTAGAGCATTTCAAGGCCCTCTCGGGCATGGGTGTTCGGGCGCAGATTGCTTCCGATACCTGTCTGATGGGAAACCTCCGCCTTATGGAGCAGGAGCGGATCGATATCTCG
>JAQULV010000347.1 GCA_028718405.1 Smithellaceae bacterium | reverse complement strand
TTCTGCCTTTCAAGCATCTCTTCCGTCACGGTGCAGGCGAGACTCATCTTTACCCCGGCCTTCTTCACTCTGGCCGTCAGCCCCCCGATCCATTCGCCGTAAACCTCTTTGTGCGGCGGGGCAGCGCCGTAATGTACCTGTCCGCCCGCAAAAGGTTCCTTCTCATAAAGATTCACGTCGTGCCCGAGCCTGGCCGCCTCATGTGCGGCCGTGAGGCCCGCGGGTCCCGCGCCGATCACCCAGATCTTCCTGGGATGAACCGCCGGAGCTGTAGGATAGATCAACTCCTGCCCGGTCTCGGGGTTTATGGCGCAACGGATGTTGCCCTCGCCGAACATGAGCCGCTCGATGCAGCCCTGGTTGCAGGATATGCACTTACAGATCGCATCGTCGCGACCCTCTCTTGCTTTGATCAAGAAATCCGGATCGGCTAAGAACTGCCGGCCGAAAGCCACGAGGTCCGCGTCCCCGCGGGCGATGATCTCATCGGCGAGTGAGGGATGCGTGATTCGGCCCACGGCGATCACCGGGACGTCGGTAACCTCTTTGGCCGCTCGGGCCCGAACGGCGTTGAACCCGGGTTCGTATTCCACGGGCGCAATAGTGATACTTGCCGGGCTGCCGTGCGTGCCGATGGATGCATGGATCATGTCAACGCCAGCCGAGACGAACAGCGGAATGAGCTCCTGCATGTCGGTCACGCTATAGCCGCCCTTGATGAATTCCTCCATGGACAGACGCAGCGAGATGGGGAAATCCTCTCCCACGTGAGCGCGGACGGAGCGTATGCAATCGACTACGAAACGGGCACGCCTCACGAGGCTGCCTCCGTAATCGTCGGTGCGCCGGTTCGACAGGGCCGAGAGAAACTGGGTCAACAGATAGCCATGGGCACCATGGATTTCCACGGCGTCGAAACCGGCCGCGCGGGCGCGGCGTGCCGCGGCACCGAAAGAAGTAATAATCTCCGCGATGTCGTCTTTCGTCATCTCCCTGGGCGCCATGCCGTAGATGAGGCTGGGGATGGCCGACGGTCCGATGGCCGCACCCTTGGCGAGCATGTAGAGGCTTTCTCTTCCGGCGTGGTGAAGCTGCATGGCGACCTTGGCACCTTCAGCGTGCACCGTAGCCGCGAGACGCGTGAGGCCCGCGCTGAAGCGGTCGTCGTAAGCTCCAAGCTGAGTGTTGATGGCCAGACCGCTTTCATGGACGCCGACGATCTCAGTGATGACAAGGCCCGGTCCGCCCTGGGCCCGTCTTCTCAGATAGGCGAGGTTGGCCTCGCTCACCGTGCCGTCCTTGTTTCCGAGGTTCGTGCCCATGGGAGGGACGACGACGCGGTTTTTCAGCTTCATCCTTTTGATCTGAAGGGGAGAGAAGAGATGGGGAAATCTTTCCAAAGGCGACTTCCTCCTTCCTAGTGAATCCGCGCCCGCCTCCGTCTCCAGCGGGGGATAAAGACGGGCACAGAGCGGCATTTAATAATTGGTTGCCAGCAGCTCATAGTAGGACTGGGGATGCTTACAGGCCGGGCATAGCTTGGGCGCCTCGGTCCCTTCGTGGACATAACCGCAATTGATGCAATGCCACTGGACGGTTTCCTTCTTCTTGAAAACCTCGCCCTCGCTCACGCTAGCGATGAGTTTGCGGTATCTGGATTCGTGAAACTTTTCCACCTTGGCGATCTGATCGAACGATACGGCAACCTCCGGAAAGCCTTCCTCACGCGCAATCTGGGCAAAGTCTGCGTAGATCGCCGTCCACTCCATCATCTCTCCGGCGGCAGCGGCCTCGAGATTTGCTTTCGTATCACAGACGGTACCGGCGGGATAGCTGGCCGTGATCTCGACGTCCCCGCCCTCCAGATGTTTAAAGAAAACCTTGGCGTGCTCCTTCTCATTTTCCGCCGTCTCGATGAAGATATTGGCGATCTGCTCGAAACCCTCTTTCCGGGCGGCGCCGGCGAAGTAGGTGTAACGGTTTCTCGCCTGCGATTCGCCGGCAAAGGCCGCCAGGAGATTCTTTTCCGTTCTTGTACCTTTCAATGATCTTGCCATTTTTCTCTTCCTCCTTGGGAATTTTTATAAGAAGATTTCTTGGAGAACAGTTGTCAGCGGTGGGCCAACTAGGTTATATTTAATAAAGAAACTATGCTTGAAATCGGGGCAAAGGTCAAGAGTGTATTGGCGGCGCCGGCCGCGGGAGGTGACGGATGGAAGTGAAAGAGGCGATCGCCGTAAGAAGGGCCTACCGGTCACTGGGGCCCGTCGATATCTCGCTGGAGACGATCCGTGAGTTGGCGGAGGCGGCGCAACTGACCATGTCTTGTTACAACCATCAACCCTGGCGGTTCGTCTTCGTACGCGATGTCGAGATGCTCAAGCGTATGCACTCCGCTCTCGCCCAAGGGAACGAATGGGCTACCGAGGCCTCTCTGATTGTTGCCGTCTTCGCTAAGAGGGAGGACGACTGCCTCATCAAGGAGAGGGAGTATTTTCTCTTCGACACCGGCATGGCCACGGCCTTTATGGTACTGCGCGCCACGGAATTGGGGCTCGTCGCCCACCCTATCGCCGGTTACAGTCCCGCCAAGACGAGAGAGATCCTAAGTATACCCGATGAATACCAGGTTATCACCCTCGTCATCGTAGGCAAGAAAACCGACACCATCGGTCCTAAACTCACGGCCCAGCAGGTACAGTTGGAGGCGACAAGGCCTCCCCGGATACCGCTTGCCGAGATGGCGTTTCTCGACCGCTACGGTGAAGGCATTTCCTGATCGCTTTCTGTTGCAATGGAGAGGAGAATCCCATGAATACACCTGCCCTCGGATTGCGGGTGGCGGCTGCCATATTCGGTTTGATGGCCGCAGCCCAGTTCGCGCGAGTTATCGTCAATCCCGAAATCGCAGTTAACGGCCATCGTCTACCCCTTTGGCCCAGCGCC
>JAQULV010000346.1 GCA_028718405.1 Smithellaceae bacterium | reverse complement strand
CGTTATACTGCTGTTCCCGGCTCATGGGTCTTACGCAGCGGTGCCTCCGCTGGAACAGCTCGTGGCGAAGACCCAGGAAAATTACAATAATGTCTCCGACCTCAAGGCCACCTTCACCCAGGAGACAACGGTCAAGTCGATGAACAAGACCGAACGGGAAGAAGGGGTGGTCTACTTTAAGAATCCGCGGCGGATGCTGTGGGATTACAGAAAACCCAAGGAAAAGAAGTTGATCATCAATTCCGAAAAGGCTTGGCTCTATATGCCTTCTGATCATACCGCTTACGTCCAGGACAGCGAAAAAATCTTCCGCTCCAAATTAGCCGTGCGGTTTCTCTCCGGTATCGGCAAGCTGCAGGATGACTTCCTCATCAGCTATCCTGCATCCCAGTCGACCGACGGGGCAGGAAATTACCTCCTCGTCCTGACACCGAAAGAAGACATCGGCGGCATTGAAAAACTGACCCTCACCATCAGCAGGGATAACTATCAAATCCTGGGGTGTCGTTTCACCGATGCCTTCGGCAACGCAACCAATATTCATTTCAAATCCATAAAGATCAACAGCAGTCTGTCGGATAAACTCTTTTCTTTCAAGCCGCCGGCCGGGGTTGACGTATTCAACATGCCCTGATCACTCCCGGGACGGCTCTCATCTCCATCTAAGGAGACTTGTCAATGCAATCCATCAGAATCGAGGAAACAAGGCTTTCCTCACGCGACCAGGCGTTGGGCCTGGAGTGGATCGATACCAACGGCAAGGGGGGATACGCCTCGAGCTCGCTCTTGCATTGCCACACCAGAAAATACCACGGTCTCATGGTTGCAAACCTGAAGAACCCCGCCGGCCGGTTTGTTCTTCTTTCCAAATTCGAAGACTCACTGGTTGTAAAAAAACAGGAGTTCTTTCTCTCGTGTCATCAGTATCCGCAGCTCTTCTTCCCTCCCCGGGAGCACTTCCTAACAGAGTTCGCGCTGGACCTCTACCCTTGCTTCACGTACCGATTGGGAGATCTGCTCGTACATAAATCCATCATGCTTGTCGATGGTGAAGATCATCTTCTGATCCGTTACGATTTCGAGAACGGCCCCTCTTCGGGCGTCTTGAGACTCAAGCCTTTCCTCGCTTACCGCGACTATCACAAGCTTTCCCGCGAGAACCTGTTCTTGAGGGTGAAGACCTTCCCCGTCGAGAACGGCTTCAAGATCGATCCCTACGCCGGGATGCCTCCGCTGTTTATCCGGACCAGCCTCCTTTCGCGCTTCTATCCTTCACCGGTCTGGTATAACAACTTCGAATATCGCGGCGAGAGGGAACGGGGCTACGACTTCAATGAAGACCTTTTCCAACCGGGGATACTGGAAGTCCAGATCCGCAAGGGAAGCTGCCTCATCGTTTCCTGTGCGACCAAGGAGACTGCGGAATCGCCCCGCAAACTCTGGGACAAAGAAGAAAAGAGGAGAGTTCGGAACCGCGCGGAAGAGGAAAAGTGCCTGGATCGTATCAGGGATGAGGAGAGCAAAAAAAGGATGGCCGCTCTCGTCGCTGCCGGAGGCAAATTCCTCGTCAAGACCCCCGCCGGTCGGCCCGCCCTCATCGCCGGCTATCACTGGTTCGGCGATTGGGGAAGGGATACCCTCATTTCGCTGCCGGCCCTCACCTTTCAGACGGGCAGAATGAAAGAAGGAATCGAGATCCTGCTTTCCCTGGGACACGCCGAGCGCAAGGGTCTGCTTCCCAACTTCTTCGCCGAAAAAGGTCGCGACAATGCTTACAACAGCCTGGATGCGCCGCTTTGGTACTTCTGGGCTGTCCAAGAGCTGCTGGCATATGGTGGCGACGCAGACTTCGTCCGCGACGAGATCTGGCCGATCATGAAGAGGATCATCAAGAATCTTTACAAGGGAACAATATACGGCATCGGCATGGCGGAGGATGGTCTCCTCCACGGGGGAAACGATCGGACCCAACTCACCTGGATGGACGCCTGCGTGGCCGGCAAGCCCGTGACACCGCGGGCCGGCTGCGCCGTCGAGATAAACGCGCTTTGGTACAACGCCCTTTGTTTTGCGAGCGATCTGGGGAAGCGTTTCGACGACGGCGAGTTACAACTGGAAGGCACGATCCAAAAGTTGCGCCGTTCCTTCCGTGACGCCTTCTGGATAGAAGAGGGCTCCTACCTGGGAGACGTCTACCAAGACGGCGTTCTCGACAAGTCCATCCGTCCCAACCAGATCCTGGCCGTCTCGCTTCCCTTCTCTCCTCTGGAGCCCGTTCTGTGGGAACCCGTCGTCGAAAAGGTTCGACAGCACCTCCTCACCCCCTTCGGCCTCAGAACGCTCTCCCCCGAGGACGAAAGATATCAAGGTCGTTACTCGGGAGATCAGAACAGCAGGGACGGTGCCTATCACCAGGGAACCGTGTGGCCCTGGCTTATCTATCATTTCGCTCTGGCCTATCTGAAGACTGAGATCGATCGGGAAAGGGCCAAAACCTTTCTCAGAGATCACCTAAATGATTTCGTCGACGCCCACCTGAGCGACGCAGGGATCGGCTGCATATCTGAGATCTTCGACGGAGATCCTCCTTACCGTCCCCACGGCTGCATCTCCCAGGCATGGAGCGTGGCGGCGTTAATAGCTACTTACAACCTCTTAGTAGATGACGGAGGTGGCAACCCATGAAAGTCCTGATGTTCGGCTGGGAATTTCCTCCCCACATGAGCGGCGGCTTAGGCACCGCCTGTTTCGGCATCACCAAGGCGATAACCGGTCTCGGCCATGAAGTCGTCTTTGTCCTGCCGAAGATCAAGGACCCGATCGGATCATCCCACGTGGAGCTGGTCTCTGCCGCTGATGTCCCGCTGGTGCAGAGGCATCTGCTGGAAGAGAGTTTCTTTAGGGGAATGGAATTGAAGACGGTAAATTCGCCGCTCAGTCCCTATCTCAAC
>JAQULV010000345.1 GCA_028718405.1 Smithellaceae bacterium | reverse complement strand
CATGGCTGACCATAATGGCCGTGAAGCCGAACTTCCTCTGGTACTGAGCGATCATGCTGAGGATCGCGTTCTTTCGTACCGGATCTTGTCCCGAAGTTGGTTCGTCAAAGAGAACGATTTTCGGATCCGTGATCAGTGCCCTTGCGAGCGCCACCCTTTTCTGCATGCCACCTGAAAGTTCCGATGGAAAACGATGTATCGCTTCACTGAGTTCCGTCTGTTCAATCCGCGCTCGCACGCGCTGATCTATTTCACCCTTCTTGAGGTGCGTTGTTTCCTGAAGGGGCAGGGCGATATTTTCGTAGACCGTCATTGAGTCGAAAAGGGCGTTGTCTTGGAACATGTAACTCATTTCTCTTCTCGCGTGGTTGTTCCCCGCCGTAAATGGTTCGCCCCGGAAATAGACGGTCCCTTCGTCGGGTTTGAGGAGGCCGATGATGTGTTTAAGCAGAACGCTCTTTCCGCCGCCCGATAGTCCGATGATCGTTGTTACTTCTCCTTCGTAGATCTGGAGGTTGACGTTATCCAAGATGGTTTTGCTTCCGAAGCGTTTCGTGACATCCTTGAATTCTATCAACGGTACATCCATCACGCTTCCTATATGAGAAGAGATGTAACGACGTAATCTGCTGCCAGGATCAATACACATGACAGAACAACGGCCGATGTGGTGGCCAAACCGACGGCCTTCGCACCATGACTGTCGTGACGCATGTGAGCGAAATATCCCTGGTAGCAGCAAACCAGCGCCACGATAACAGCGAAGACCACTGCTTTGACATAACCGTTTGAGATGTCACGGAGTTCCACGCTGGACTGGACGCGGTGAAAATACGTTCCAGCATCGATGCCAAGCAGCATTACTACTGTCACATACCCACCCAATATCCCCACCAGGTCAAACAGGGTGGTGAGGATGGGGAAGCTGATGACAGCGGCGGCGATCCGGGGGCTGACTAGATACTTGAGGGGATCAATACGCATCGTGTCCAGTGCATCGATCTGCTCGGAGATCCGCTGGATACCAATCTCGGCGGTTATGGCCGAACCTGCCCTGGCGGTAACCATGATGGCCGTGAGCACGGGGCCCAGCTCCCGGATCAGCGAAAGGGCGATCAGGGTGCCTAGCGCGCCTTCCGCACCGAACTTCACTAGTGCGTAATATGATTGCAGTCCCAGTACCATACCGGTGAATAGACCCACGAGCAAGATGATCGTCGTAGACCTGGCCCCGATATAGTAAAGCTGCTGCACAGTCTTGGGAAACTGCTTTTCGCGGATGGTCTTCGTAAGAGCCAGAAAAAGCAGGATCGCAGCTGCCCCGAGGTGATTAACCCAGCGGATTGCCGTTCGGCCCGTGACCCAAAAGGGCCAGAGGACATAGATAATCGGATGCTCCCTGGCGTCGTCTTCGAACCGCACCGGGACGTCAGTATCAAGGGGATCTGTCATTTCTTTGGACCTTGTATGCGTGTCATGTCTGGACGGGCTGACTGTGGACCGCGATGGGAAAGTAAATAGAGGTACCGCGTCATCTCCCTGCGAGCATAAATGAGGTCACGACAACGCCTCATCGTTACGATTCACTTTATTGCTTTGAGGATTATCGGGCAATCTGCAAAAGACTTAATTGGAGCTTCGAAAAACCTTAGCTCTGGAAGGAGGATGTGCGCTGAGTCTGTATTCGAAAAACCAACGGTGAGAACAGAAAACACAGATTTGCAGGAGCAAGAGAACGCCGCGCTAGCTGATCCGGGCTTCAGATTTCTAGTAGACATCGTGCCAGGAGAGCATCTGCACCTTAGTGACACTTGTCAGGGCGGAATTGATAGCGGCGTTACTGTATAGGATACGACCATTGCCGTTACCTATTACGTTACCTTCAGACGGGTTGGTGGTAAGAGAAATGAGAGAGCCAATGATGGTGTTGTGGACATGGACGACATCGTCCGCAATGACAATGCCTTTGAATGTGCCGCCGTTGACGTTCTTGAGTACGGCGTTTCCGTCACTGTTATGAACAATGAGGATCCCCGCACTGAGCCCCAAATCCATAGCCTGCCAGGTGCTGCCGGACGGGAGATCCACGTAGGTTACCCCGGATAGCGACGTATGAGGAAGATCCAACTCCAGAGGGTCAGTGACGTAACGTGATCCACCCGCGCCGCTGAGAGCGACGTTAAGCAGGGTTCCTTCGGGAAGCCCTAAGGCCTGGTCAGGACTCAATGGAGCATCCCAGGAGGCATCCTGTTCGACAATGCTGGCGTTAAAGCCATGGGTGCCGATTTCCACATTCACCTTCAGTCCTAAAGCCGAGGCCGAGATGTCGAGTTCGAAACCGGTGCCGCCGACGCCAGAATTTCCTCCCTGGTTGTATGATCTCTTGGTGCTGATTCCAAGTTTCCCCAGCAGCGAACTCGTCAACAGGTTGCCGTCGATATCATGATCGCGACCATCGACCTGCAGCGTTCCTCCGGTGGCAATGTCAGTGTTCGCAGTTACCGCGGCACGTGCACCACCGGGAATGGGTGTTGTTTTCAGAAGCAGGGCCTGAATCTTCCTTGTACCGCCGTTGATTTGTCCCGTACAGGTCACGAAGACCTTCCCATCGGCGTCTGAAAAGGGGCCACCGCCATCGTTATTGTTTGTGACCTTGACGCGATAAGTACCGCCCCCGAAGGCAACTTCAGGACCGAAGCTGAGAATGCCATCGTCGGAGGTGTTCTGTCTGCCGTCGGCACCGAGAAGCACGCTGTTAAGGTCGTTTGCCTTTAAGGTGGCGCGGGTGCGCTCGATACCCGCTTCACAAATGTAGAGCGACTTGGTCCAATCGCGGTAGTTGCCGCTGATCCGAATGTCTGTAGTGCTAGTCGTTATTGCCGCCGATCCCAGAAGCAGCAGAGCGGCGATCAGAAGGAGCACCACCACCAGG
>JAQULV010000344.1 GCA_028718405.1 Smithellaceae bacterium | reverse complement strand
CCCCTATCCCTTATCGGTCGCGGTACCGGTTATGGCGCTGGAGCACCTGCTTCTGTTCGGCATCGTGGAGGGCGTCGTGACGGCGCTGCTGCTGAGATACTTTCTCGCCTACGAGCCCTTGGCCATTTATGCCCTGAAGGAGAAAGCCGTTGAATAGATTTCAAAAGAGACTCTGGATCGGCCTTCTCGTCATGGTCGCTCTTTCCCCCCTGGGGATTCTCCTGCCCGAATATTTCCGCTCAGGCGGCGCCTGGGGGGAGTGGGGTCCTGAGATGCTGCAGCCCCTCCTGGGCTATGTCCCCGCCGGGATCAAGAGGCTTTCCGACCTCTGGCGGGCGCCGCTTGCGGGCTACGGCCTTAGCGACGGCACTCTTGCGGCGCAGGTTCCGGCCTATATCATCTCCGGGTTTTTGGGTGCTTTGCTGGCCGCGCTTTTGGTCTATCTGATCTCGAAGGTGATCGTGAAGAGATGAGAAGAACAATCCCGCCCTTTCTCCTGCAAAACGACGCTCCGACCTCTGCCGCTACAGGCAGTGTAAGCAACTCCTTTCTCGAAAAGGGGATCAGACAGATCGCCTCGGTCATCGGCACAGGTTATGCCCAATGGGAGATTGCTTCCGGAGAGGGTCTTTTCCATAGACTCAATGCCCGAATAAAAGTCCTGTTCCTCCTTGCCTTCATCATCGTCGTCAGCCTGAAGAAGCAGGTACTTCCCGAGGCCGCCATCGGCTGCTTCGTGATCGGTCTGGCCGCTTTGAGCAAGATTGATATGATTTCGTATCTGAAGAAGGTCGCCTTCTTCGCTTTCTTCTTCGGCCTTCTGATTGCTCTGCCGGCGGGACTGAATATCATCACCCCCGGCGAAGTCATCCTCCCCCTGTTCGGCCTTCGGGAAGCACACACCTTCTGGATTTACAGGATCCCCCAGGAGATCGGCTTCACAAGGGGAGGACTTACGGCAGTTACGCTCCTGACTTTACGTGTTATGAATTCGATCGCCTTGTCGTTTCTTGTCCTTTACACAACCGCCTTCCCGGAAATTATCCGGGCGCTGAAGGTCTTCCGGGTTCCTGACTTTTTCCTGGTGACGCTCAACTTGACATACAAGTACATCTTCCTCTTCGCCAAAACCGTTGAGCAGATGTATCTCGCCAAGAAAGGCAGGCTCATGGCGGCCGAGAGCGCGGCCGAAGGAAGGCGCTGGATCGTGGGGCGGATGGCTTTTATCTTCAGGAAGACCCAGCTCCGTTGCGAGGACCTCTTCAAAGCCATGCAGGCGAGGGGATTTGCCGATGAGGTCAAGATTCATGGCTTTACTCCTCTTACGGCGGGCGACTGGTTCGCCGGGGCTCTGCTCGCTGCCGCCGGAGTATCATTTCTCATGCTGTGAGGTGAACGTGACGAAGAACGTACTGAGTGTCGAAGAGGTTAGTTACCTTTACTACGATCGCATCCCGGCCCTGTCCGGGATCAGCTTCGGCGTCACGGCCGGTGAGAGGTTCGCCGTCATCGGCGCCAACGGGAGCGGTAAGTCCACGCTTCTGCAGATCATGGCGGGACTCATCGCTCCGACGGAAGGCCGGATCTTATTCCGCGGACAGCCCGTAACGGAAAAGACGCTCCGCGACAAGTCGTTTCTAACCCATTTCCGCAGCCACGTGGGATACGTCTTCCAGGACTCGGACGTCCAGCTCTTCTGCCCGACCGTTTTGGATGAGCTCCTCTACGGTCCGCTGCAACTGGGCCTTTCCGAAAGCGACGCAACGGCTCGCGCCCACGAGATCATGGCCATGCTGGACATCGAGGATCTCAGGGACCGTCCTTCCTATATGCTCTCCGGCGGAGAAAAGAAGCGCGTCGCCCTGGGCTCGGTTCTCACTATGAATCCCGAGGTCCTGCTTCTGGACGAACCGACGGGCGGACTTGATCCCCGCACCCAGTGTTTTCTGGTCGAACTCATCTTCGCCTTGAACGAAGCAGGCAAGACGATCATCATCGCCACCCACGACCTGGCCCTGGTGGACGAGCTCCAGAGCCGAGTGGCCGTCATCTCGGAGGATCACCGGCTTGAGAAGACGGGCGGCGCCGAAGACATCCTGAAGGACAACGAGCTTTTGCTCAAGGTGAACCTCATCCACGAGCACATGCATGCCCACGGAACAGTCGTCCACAAGCATCTGCACTCCCATTATCTCTTCCACAGGCATTAGAATTTTTCGGCCCCGCGCAAGGAAGCCGTTGCGAAGAGCGGATTAAGTTGTATAATTCAGGCCATGGATGATCATACCGCCCTGGCCGAGCTTGAGGAGTTGGCGCGGAGACTGGAGATCCAAATCCGCTACGAGAGGCTTGCGGAAAGCGACGCGGTAAAGACAGGGGGGCTTTGCCGCATCAGGGGGCAGCTCGTATTGATCGTCAACTCCCGCATCCCCATGCACGCCAAGGTGCAGGTCCTCTCCGAGTTCATCGGACGGTTCGATTTAAATGACCTGTACCTGAAACCCGCCTTGAGAAAACTCCTGCATAAGGAAGAGCCCGCCGAGAACTGACCGGCAGTGACGGCAGATCTTTAAGGGGGGATGGTGGGTGGATAGGAGGGAGAAGATACCACCCACCGACATGTTCTTTATCTGTCCGGCTCTTCGGCCGGCGGAATGACGATCATCTGGTGCTCTTGCCGGTGTTGACGCATGTTCAGCCCCGCGCGACGCTCTTCAGATCGCCGGCAGGAAATAGTTCCCGATAGACCTTGAAAAGGACCGGATGTTTCTGCCACTTGCCTTTCCTGTTTCTCTGCAGGGCGCCTTCCCCTTCGTTGGCAATGACGTTGCTCACGATGCCCAGGTACTGGTCCAGCTTTTCCGCGTAGAGATCGAATTCGAGTTCCTCGTCGAAATCCATTTGTCCTCCGTAGGGAAGATCGTTTTTGCGCTGAGCTTGGAAAATAGTTTCTAC
>JAQULV010000343.1 GCA_028718405.1 Smithellaceae bacterium | reverse complement strand
GACGGCCCGGAGCTGCGCCTCCAGCAGGAGATCGTCCTGGGCATCGGCGGTTGGCGACTGCTGAGCAGTCTGGGGATCGAACCCGCCATCTGTCATCTGAACGAGGGACACGCCGCTTTGGCGGTTTTGGAGCGGGCGCGGGATTTCATGACCGCGACGGGACAGTCCTTCGAGGTCGCCCTCACGGCAACCCGGAGCGGAAACATCTTCACTACACATACGCCCGTGGAGGCGGGGTTCGACCGCTTCCAGAAAGAGATGGCCGAGCCTTACCTCGCCCCCTACGCCGAGAAACTGGGGATCAGTTATGGCAGCCTGCTCGCGTTGGGTCGCCAGAATCCTGGTGACGACCGCGAGCCCCTCAACATGGCCTATCTCGCCGTGCGGGGCGCGGGAGCGGTCAACGCCGTAAGCCGTCTTCACTGCCACGTGAGCAGAAACATCTTTCAGCCCCTCTTTCCGCGGATTCCCCTTTGGGAGATTCCTGTCACGTATGTAACCAACGGAGTTCACGTGCCGTCATGGGATTCCGCGCTGGCCGATACCCTTTGGACGGACGCCTGCGGGCAGTACCGCTGGCAGGGAGATCTCGAGACACTCGAGGAGAACATGAAGGGAATATCGCCGGAGCGGTTCTGGATGCTCCGCGACGCCCGCATCAAGGAGCTGATCAGCTATGTCAGGCAGCGCTATGCAAGGCAACTCGCCGCCATGGGCGCCCCGCGGCAGGACGTTTCTCAGTGCGCGCAGCTTCTCGACGCCAAGTGTCTCACCGTCGGCTTTGCCAGGCGCTTCACGGGTTACAAGAGACCGAACCTCCTGCTTCAGGATCCCGAGAGGCTGGTACGCCTGCTCACCGACCCCGAGAGATCGCTGCAACTGATCATCGCAGGCAAGGCCCATCCCAACGACCGGGAAGGAAAGGAAATGATCAAGGCTTGGGCGCGCTTCACGAGACGTCCCGAGGTCAGACCGCGCGTCATTTTCCTCGAGGACTATGACATGAGTTTGGCCCAGAAGATGGTTCAGGGTGTGGACCTCTGGATCAACACCCCCCGCCGTCCCTGGGAGGCATGCGGCACTAGCGGAATGAAGGTGCTGGTCAACGGCGGGCTGAATCTCTCGGAGATCGACGGCTGGTGGGCGGAGGCCTACCGTCCCGAAGTGGGATGGGCGCTGGGTGACGGCCGCGAGCACGACTCCGATCCCGCCTGGGACGTCTACGAAGCGGGAGAGTTGTACCGCATTCTGGAAGAAGAGGTGATCCCCTGCTTCTACGAGCGCGACCGCACGGGCGTTCCCATACTCTGGGCGGAGCGCATGCGCAGGAGTATGGCGGAGCTGACGCCGGCTTTCAGTTCCAACAGGATGGTGAGGGAATATGTGGAAAAGCTCTATTTCCCCGCCCTGGCCGCCTTTCGGGAGCGAACGAAAAACGAGGCGCAGGCCGCTTTGCAGATCAACCTCTGGCGCCGTTCCATCGAGACCCTCTGGCCGCAGATCGCTATGAGGAATTTCTATGGGGAGAGGCGAGACGAGGGAATTCTGTTCTTTCGGGTGGAAGTGGCGCTGGGCGGCGTTCATCCGGGGATCGTGGCGGTGCAGCTCTGGGCCGACCCGCTGGATGACGAAACGTTCGAAGTACAGCCCATGAAACGCAGCGCTATCAGGGATCAGGCAAACAATGTCTGGGGCTATGAAGCGGAGATAAAGACGCAGCGTGCACTCGACGACTATACGCCGCGCGTGGTTCCGTATCTTCCCGGCGCCATGGTGCCCCTGGAGGCCCCGCAGATCCTGTGGTATAAGTGATTCGGCAGCACCCAAACTTCCCGCGTAAGGAGAAGACCCGATATGAGTTTGCACGAATTGGCCGGCAAACCGGCGCCGGCCGAGATCCTGGCCAACATCCCAAAATTGATTGCCGCCTATTACACGGGAGTTCCCGACGCAAACGATCCGGCCCAGGCCGTCTCCTTCGGCACCTCGGGGCACCGCGGATCGTCGCTGAAGAACAGCTTCAACGAGGCCCACATCCTGGCCATCGCCGAAGCGATCTGTAACTGCCGAAGAGCCAAAGGCATCGACGGTCCGTTGTTTTTGGGAATGGATACCCACGCCCTCTCCGAGCCGGCCATGATCTCGGCCCTGGAGGTGATGGCCGCGCACGACGTGGTCGTCATGGTGCAGCAGGACCACGGCTACACACCGACGCCGGTGATCTCGCACGCTATCCTTAACTACAACCGGGGCCGTAAGAAGGGCTTGGCCGACGGCGTTGTCATCACCCCGTCGCACAATCCTCCTGAAGACGGGGGATTCAAGTACAATCCGCCCGAGGGCGGACCCGCCGACGTCGAGACGACGCGACTCATCGAGACGCAGGCCAATGACCTTATTGCCGAGGGCAAAGAGGGCATTCACCGCATCCCCTGGGAGCGGGCGCAAAAGACGGGCCTCATCCGCGCCTACGACTATGTGAATCATTACGTCGATGAACTGCAGGAGATCGTTGACCTGGAGGCGATCCGCGCCTCCGGCATCAGCGTCGGCGCCGACCCCATGGGCGGTGCGGCCCTGGGTTACTGGGATCCCATCGCGGAGCGCTACGGGATAAGGCTTACGGTAACGAACCGCAAGGTCGATCCCACCTTCTCCTTCATGACGGTCGACGGCGACGGCAAGATACGCATGGATTGCTCGTCTCCTTACGCCATGGCATCGCTCATCGGTCTGAAAGACAGGTTCGATATCGCCTGCGGCAATGATACCGACGCCGACCGCCACGGGATCGTAACAAAGGCGGGGCTCATGAATCCCAACCACTTCCTCACCGCCGCCGTATCCTATCTCTTTCAGAATCGGCCGGGGTGGCCGCGCGGAGCCGCGATCGGCAAGACGACCGTCTCCACCGCCATGATCGACCGCGTGGCGAAAGACCTCGGCCGTCCCCTTTAC
>JAQULV010000342.1 GCA_028718405.1 Smithellaceae bacterium | reverse complement strand
ACAGTCCGCTTAGAACCTTAACTCCAGCCCCGCGAAATACTGGTTCCGGTCGTATGAATTGACATCGATTGTCGAATGACATTTTGTGTAAATGTATTGAACGATGGCTGAGATGTTGTTGATGAACGCCCAGCTCATCCCGACAGACGCGGTGTACGTTTCGTCATCCCTCATTGTTCCCGTGCTCTGGACATAGTCGTAATCCTGCAGGAAGACGCCGCCCGCCAGTTGGAGGTTGAGCGGGCCAAGTTCCTTGGCCTTCTGCTTGGGAAGAAGCGGGATTCCAGCGTTTATCGTAAAATGGTTTCCTCGGTATTGGTACCAGCTTCCATCAGTTGCCTGACGGTTGTATTCATAGCGCAGATTTAAGAATCCGTCTTCCATGAAGAACCACATCCAGCTCAGGTACGTCCTGATGCCTTCTCCCTCCCTGTTGGTCTGCGGTGACGTGACCTTCTGGTTGTAGAATTCGTTCCTGTCGTATCCGACGAACAACTCCACCATATTGCTGGCGGTAACCAGGTAGCGGAATGCTGGACCGTAGGTCGTGTATTCAAGGTATCGCTTATATCCGGGGCTCGAGCTCGGAGGATGCGGCAGCGCAGGGTCAGTCCGCAGCAAGGTTCCAGGCAAAGAAGCAAGAAGATTGACGGCGAAACGACCCGCTGCGTAACCGGGGGCGGCTGCAAAAGTGCCCGCGAAGATGTCATGGTCGTGGGTATGTTTCGAGTTTACGTTGGAGGACAGAGCGACCTGGCTGCTGAAGGTCCAGGGACCGCTAAGCTTGGGCATGTAGTCAACGCGGAGGGATGAGGACAGCACGTAGCCCCTCTCTCCCGTGATGTCTTCGGCAACGGAGGAATCTGTTGGTTTGAGGATTATATTTGTGTCGTAGCCCGGCAACACCGATAGTGTAAGATGCAGCGGCTGCTCGGCATATGCTTTCTTCTCAAGGGCATCCTGGTAATCCCTGGCGTAGGCGGCAAGGTCTGACCGCGGATCCTCTAGAATCAGAGTGCCGAAGCGCTTCTTTGCCTCAGAGTAGTCTTTCTCCTTTACATAACAGAGGGCAATCTGAAAATCGGCCGGCTGAATGAGACTCTTATCCATCTCTTTCGCGATCTCAAAGGTTTCGATTGCCTCGGGGTTCTTATTCTTATGCGACAGCACCATTCCTTTCAAAAAAGCGACCCGGGAAGGCGAGATATTTTCTTCTTCGGCAACGGCGATCCACCTCAGCGCTTCATCATCGCTACCTAGGCGGTAGAGCACATCGATCAGCTCGACAACGGCTTCCCTGATATGAGGTTTCAGCGTCACGGCGTCTTCCAGATGAACGGACGCCTTGGGGAAAGCTCCAATCTGCTTGTAACCCATGCCAAGGTAGAACGCCGCAATGGATGAGGAGGGATCCTGGGCGCGAACCTTGGAGAGGATATCTATGGACTGGTCGTAGTTCTCGTCCTTATACTGTTTCACTCCTTCCTGGAGGGAGACCGTGCCCTGGGAAAACGCCGGCACGGAATTAAACGTCAGGAAGATGCAAAGGGTCAGGATGACGATGGCTGATCTTTTCATATCGCTTGCCTTCCTTTCTCTGGGTTGATTCTGGCGCAAACACTAAGAAAGCGGTCCAATAACATTATATTGATGCAAAAGAACTTTGTGAGACGGTTGGAATTTAGGGCAGCCCGCAGGAGCTGGACTTCTTTGCTGACGAAGGCTCCCACAGCGAAGGCAGCGGCAGCCGATAAACGACTATTTAACGAGTTCCAACACCATTACCCATATGTCTCAGGTACGAGACGTATAAATTGGTATTCGGTTCTGAGGGTCAGTGGCTCAGTAAGTTTATACGCACTGTGTCTCTTACAAGCCGTGATGGATGTTACAGCTACGTGTGTCCGAAGATGCCGTTTCTCCTATTGACCGGGTAGGCCACAGGTATACGACTGAGAAGCATTTTAGGGCATTCATTTGCCAAAAGTCAATAGATTTGTAGTTTTAAGGAAAGGCCGCATTTATAGACCCTTAGAAGGCCGAATTGCCTTTACAACGCCAGGATGGTACGCAGTAAGGTCGAGGGGATTGCCCCCTCCCGCAGAACACGTGCCGGGGAGACCGTGGCATCGATGATCGTCGAGCCGAGACCGCCTTTGGTCTTTCCACCATCGATGACGGTCTGTATAGCATCCCCCAGTTGGGCGACAACTTCCTCAGCCGTGGTGCACTCGCTTTTCCCCGCAAGGTTGGCACTGGTGGCGGTGATGGGTCTTCCCAATTCTTTCGCAAGAAGGGTCGCGATGGGATTGTTCGAGACACGTATCCCGACTTTGCCGGTGTTCCCCGTGAGGAGTGGGGAAACGGAAGGTGACGCTCGAAAGATCAAGGTTAGTGGCCCCGGCCAGAACTCTTTTATCAGTTCATGCAGCGGAGCAGGAATTTCCTGCACCTGTGACGCTAGGTCCTCTTCCGCTCCGATAATTAGAGGAAGAGGATTCTTGAGGTCTCTGCCTTTGATGCGGTAAACCTTTTCTATCGCCGCGTGATTTGTGCCGTCGGCCCCCAAACCGTAGAAGGTTTCCGTAGGGTAAGCGATGACCTCGCCATCTCTCAAAGCGCCAACAACCTCGGCGATATGGCGCGAATCCGGGTTTTGCGGGTCTATCCTGATGATCTTAGGCACTTCGCTGCCTTTGCTTACGACTTCGGCAAGGCTTGGTGTTTCTTCTCGACGTCCTTGGCCATCTTGCGCAGAAAAGTGTCCAGTTTCTTCTTGAGGGGCGGTTCTTGAAGGGCAAGTGTCCTGATCGCGAAAAGGGCGGCGTTCTTTGCACCCGCTTTGCCGATGGCCATGGTCGCCACGGGGATGCCTCCAGGCATCTGTACCGTCGACAGGAGGGCATCCATGCCCCCCAGGGGGGTAGCATCAATGGGAACACCGATTACGGGCAGAGTTGTTTGAGCTGCAAT
>JAQULV010000341.1 GCA_028718405.1 Smithellaceae bacterium | reverse complement strand
ATCTCCTTCGGCACGGCCGGGTCGGCGAGCAGGGCCTTGAGCTCCGAGGCGAAGACGAAACGCTTTGCGTCGGCATAATAGACGAGCGGCTTGATGCCGACGGGATCGCGCGCGAGCAGAAGCGAGCGGGACGACTCCGACCAGATCGCCAGGGCGAACATCCCGACGAGGCGATCGATGGCCGCAGCGCCCTCCTCCTCGAAGAGATGGAGGATCGCTTCGCAATCGGTCCGGGAGGAGAAGCGGTGGCCCCGGGCCTTCAGCTCCTTGCGGAGGGTGACGAAGTTGTAGATCTCGCCGTTGAAGACCATCCAGAGGGTCCGGTCCTCGTTGCACATGGGCTGCCGGCCCGCCTCGGTCAGGTCGATGATGCTCAGGCGCCGATGGCCGAGCCCGCAACTGACCTTCTCGCGGTGATTCAGATAGACGCCGAGGTCGTCGGGTCCCCGATGCTCCATCAGGGTGGTCATCCGCCGCACGAGGCCCTCGTCGACCTTCGCCCCACTAACATCCAGCTTACCGCAAATCCCGCACATCGCTAAATAGCGCTTTCTGCACGGTCGACTTTCTTCATCAACCCGACGGAACGATATCTATTGAAAATGAGCCTGATTCCTTCAAAAAGTCCGATGCTGATCACAATCATCATGAAGCCCCTCGAGGGTAGGGAATAGCGGTACTCGGAGGCGAGGGGCGTATACATGAGGGTATTGTAAATTGGAAAGAGAAGGAGGGCAAGGAATGAGGGATTCCTGTAATGCTTGACGACGGCCAGGGCGATCAGGAAGATAAGAGCCACGATAACCGCGATCCTTGAGAGTCCACCCCGGGAGATGGCGGTGTTCGGGTCAAATAGCCTCGCCAATTCGCCGACACTCCAATGCTCAAGGGTGCGATAGAGCCATCTCTGCATGAACACGCCCTTATTTTTACTAAGAAGGTCCAATCCGATCTCGCTCAGAACATCATCGTGTTTGGCGATACCAACCCCTCCGGCACCTCCGTAAAGAAAGTGGCCATAGAGACCCGCAATGGCTGCATCCGCTTTCTTTCGCTGCTCCGGCAAGATGATAACCGCGTTCGTAGATGCTTTCGATTCCGGCATGCCTGAAACTGGATTGGCAAGACCTCCGTATATGAACAACCCTTTCAGGGACATGGACAAAGGGATGAATTTCCCGAACTGGAGGTGGTTGCGAATGGTCCATGGCGAAACAACGATCACGATTGCCAACAACATGAAAATTACGGATGTTATAGTTTGCCTGGAGAACCTGACCCAGAGGATAAAAAGAGCGATCACCAGCGGGAGAAGTAAGTTTGAAGGCCGGGTCAGCATTGCCAGTGCAAGTACAATTCCGAGTGTGAAAGACAGGGTGATGCTGTGTTGCCTCATGGATACAATCAATAGCAATATGGAGGCATTGATGATGAAAATCACTAGCGATTCGGTGAACAGATAACTGTAGACGCCCAGTCCGGAATAGTAGTTGAACCCGTAGAACGAGAAGAAGAGCAAAGAGAGAAGGGCGACGAGTTTGTTGTTGCTGATCAGGAACGCCATTGCAAAGAGGATCAGTGCGGAAAGCGACATCAAAAGAATCTGTGCAATACGCACGGCTTCAAAATGCTCGATGCCGAAGACCATGTAGATGAGGGCGAGAAAGGCAGGATATCCTGGAGTTCTCACGATCGAAGGCCGATACGGAGGAACCGGAGATTGGGAAAATCCATGTCCCATCAACAGATTGACGGCGAGCTGGTTGTAGACCTGTTGATCACCGCCAATTCGGTTGATGGGCTGTGAATGATGGAGGTATCTGAAGGTGAAACTTCCGATAAGGATGAGAGCGACGAGGAGGATGTCCCATCTCGAGATGCGATGGAAAGGACCGGGGGGTGATGGTGAAGGACTGGGACGACCAATCATCATCTGCTCAGGGAAAAGAGGTTGTCATTTCAATGAGAATTGGCCATTCGCATTTCCAAACAGGCTGCGAATACTTCGTCTTGGGTGATCCGCTCAAGACAGGTCGGACGGGGGCAGTTTCTCTCTCTGCAAGGCCTGCAAGGTGCGTCTTTCCGAATGACGCGATAAAGATCGGGCGTTGTGTAAGGGCCGAAGAGCTTTGGGTCCTCAGGCCCAAATAGGGCGACAAGGGGGGTCTTCGTCGCCGCGGCGATGTGCATGGGGCCGCTGTCGTTGGTCAACAGGAGATCCAGACGGCTGATCAAGTAGGGGAGTTCCTCCAGGGGGATCGTTCCCGAGAGATCCGAGACGCCCGAAGGAATGGCCTGCGCAATCGAAGAGGCGATCTCGCGATCTCCCGGTCCCCCCAGAACAACGATCCGTGCATCGAAGCGTTCGACAAGCCTTGCAGCCACGGCTGCGAAACGGTCCGGCGCCCAGCGGCGGTTGGCCCGATCGCCGCCGGGATTGATGCCGATCAAAATCTTTCCCTCAATAGAATCAAAAAATGAGCGCCACTTGGTTTCGGCTTCCGGATTCCAGTAAACCTCAATCCCAAGATCATCCGGAATCCCTCCAGCCTTGATGGCGATCTCCTGCATCGCCTCCACGACATGCCGCCCTTCGAACGTTGAGGCGGGGAGCGAAACATCGATAAAACGGCCGAATCCATGCCGGTCGTGTCCGATCTTTTGCCTGGCTCGAAGAAGAGAAAATAACAGGCCCATCTTGAGGGCGCCCGTTGGGGAACTGACCCGATACAGGTTCAGGACCCGGTCAAATTCCCGTTTGTGCATGTCGATCATCATATGTAGTATATCAATCAGCTGTCTCTTGTTCGCCCGCAATTCGCGGATCGGGAAGGCATGCACAGAATCGATGTGGGGATAGTTTTTCGCTAGCGGTACGACATCCGTGCTGTTGAGTAGTTCGATGTCCGCATCCTTCAAACCGTTTCTGATGGCCCGTATGCTCTTCGAAGCGAGAACCAGGTCACCGATACCGGCAACTAGGACGATCAG
>JAQULV010000340.1 GCA_028718405.1 Smithellaceae bacterium | reverse complement strand
AGTTGGCATGGTTGTATATGACGGCCAAAGAGAAAGTGATTCGAGCGGGCTACGCAGATGAAATTGATTGGCAAGACGAGGTTAAGTTCAAAGATCTGAATGAGCCGACATTCCTGCGCGAAGCTGCATGGGTGGTCCTGTCAGCAGGATTCCGAGAAGCAGTTGTCCGAAAGCGATTCGGTCAAATCAGCTCGGCATTTTTGAATTGGTCCGACTCGCGGAGCATCTTATCGAAGCGTGAGGAGTGCAGGTATGATGCCCTTCTCGCTTTTGGAAATAGAAGGAAAATCGAAGGCATTCTTAAAATCGTGGAGCGGGTTGCGACTGATGGAATAGATGATATCATAGATCAAGTAGCAGCCCGGGGAATAGAATTCATCAAAGAGTTGCCCTTTATGGGGCCAATAACCGCACGTCATTTAGCAAAGAACCTTGGCATCATGTTGGTGAAACCAGACCGTCACTTAAGTCGAATAGCAAATCGTACAGGATATGAATCTGCCGACGCAATGTGCCAAACGATTGCAGACGTTGTAGGAGATTCTGTCGCCGTAATTGATATTGTACTTTGGCGATATGCAACGTTATACGACCTCGGGACCGATATGCACTTACTTCCAGCGTAGAAATCTGTGTCCCGGTGTCTGGAAAAATGATGGCCACTGGTCTGCCCGGTCAATCAGTTACCGAATTGCGACATCATGAATAGGTAGCTTTTTTTGATCGCACATTGCTCAGCGGTAAGAATATGATCACATCAGGAGAGATGCTCCCAATAAGTCATGGCAACGCGAAGGAGAATGCTAATGTCGCAACAAACATGGATTAATGCAGCGAGTGCAGTTATCAGGGCGGGCATGATACCGATGCCCCTTACGGACACGACGGTCGAACTCATGAAGACGATCCTCACGGAAGAGCAAGCGAAGTTTCTTCCCGTCTTCACGGACTCCATGAACCGCGAGCAAGTGCGCGACAAGTCCGGCATGGACGGGAAAGCGTTGGACGACATGCTGGAGAGCCTCATGGATGCGGGCGTGGTCACGGGTACGCGCAGCAAGGGCTCAGGCACGATGGTGTATCGCCTCATGGGACCGTTCCCGGGTATCTTCGAGTTCACGATGATGCGCGGCGGAACCAGCGAAAAGGAAAAGAATCAGGCGCGCCTGTTCGATAAGCTCTTCGACGAGCTGGCCGGCGTGGTGCAGCAGAACTACGATCAAGTCGTCGAGATGTCGAAGGCGTTTCCGCCCATCGCGCGCGTGGTGCCCATCGAAACGGAGATCGATTACGAGAAAGACGCAGTTCTTCCGCAGGAAGAGGTTCATAAGATCGTGGACAAGTTTGATGATATTGTCGCGACGACGTGCTACTGCCGCCACGAGAAGGAACTGCTGGGCGAGCCCTGCAAGGTGACAAAGGAAAAGAACAACTGCCTCATGTTCGGAAAGATCGCGCAGTTTGCCATCGAGCACAAGTTCGGCCGTCGCATCTCGAAAGACGAAGCCCGCCGCATTCTCGTTGATTCGGCGAAAGCCGGTCTGGTCCACAAGGCCTTCCACGTGAACCTCGATCCGGACCGCGATGAAGAGGCGATCTGCAATTGCTGCAAGTGCTGCTGCGGAACCTTCCAGATGTATTACAAGGGCGCCGCGCCGCTTCACAACCTGTCCAGCTTCATGGCGAACGTCGATGCTGATGAATGCAGCGCCTGCGGTTTGTGCGAGGATGCCTGCCCGATGGAGGCGATCACCATGAGCGATGTAGCAACGATCAATAAAGAAAGATGTATCGGCTGCGGTGTGTGTGCCTCGCAGTGCGTCCAGGAGGCGATCAGCCTGCGCAAGACGGAGGTGCGGCACGTCTTTGTGCCACCGGCGAGGCGTTAGAAAGAGGTGAGCGTTTCCAGGTATTCTTTGCTTTGAGGAACGGAGGGGAACGACATGAAAAAGATATTGGGGTATGCGGTACTCGTCATTGTAGCCATCTTTGTGCTGATCGCGCTGCTCTATTTCCTGTTCCCGGAGACCACCTTCAAGCTGGCGATCGACGGCCAGCGGCGCGCGGCGGGTCTCGTCAAGAAGGAAGTCCAGGTTGACGACCACAAGATTGTTTATCTGGAAGGAGGCGCCGGAGAGACGATTGTCCTTCTGCACGGTTTCGGCCTCAACAAGGACGGCTGGCTACAGTTTGCCAAGTATCTCAAAGGCTATCATCTCGTGATTCCCGATGTTCCCGGATTTGGGGAAAGCTCTGCAATACAGACGGACAGTTACGACATGGACAGCCAGCTAAAGCGCATCGACCGATTCACGGAGGTACTCCATCTCGACAAGTTCAACATGATCGGCCAGTCCATGGGTGGGGCACTCACCGCATCCTACGGTGCGAAATATCCCGGCAAGGTCATTACGCTGGCCCTCATGGACCCGGCCGGAGTGCCGTCGCCCAAGAAGAGCGAGATCATGGAGCAGATACAGCAAGGCAAGAATCTTCTGTTTGCCGACAACGTAAAAGACTTCGACGCGCTTATGACGCTGGTCTTCGTGAAGCCGCCGCCCATCCCGCCGGCTTTCAAGAAGATCTTAGTCGCCGATATGGCCGCACACAAAGACTTCGACATGAAGATATGGAAAGACTGGCAGCCGGAGAAATTTTTTCTGACACCCGTCCTGCCTCTTATCAAGTCCCCCGTCTTGATTATTTGGGGTGATCAGGATAAACTAACGGACATTGGGGGGGCGGCCTTCCTGGCTAAGAATCTGAAGACCAGCGAGACCGCCATCATAAAGGACTCCGGCCACGCCCCCATGATGGAGAAACCGGAAGAATCAGCGCAGGCCTATCTGAAGTTCTTGAAAGAAGAAAGATGACGTCTGCGAAGAAATTAGGAAGCAGCATACCGGAGGCATTAAACATGAAGAGAAACAGCTTGCCGTTGGCAGCTATATTGGGCCTTCTGCTGGTGGTTGCAGCAAGCGTGCCGGCCCTCGCGGGCCCGTTGGATTCGCTACCGCTGG
>JAQULV010000339.1 GCA_028718405.1 Smithellaceae bacterium | reverse complement strand
TGAAGTCGTCTTTGTCCTGCCGAAGATCAAGGACCCGATCGGGTCATCCCACGTGGAGCTGGTCTCTGCCGCTGATGTCCCGCTGGTGCAGAGGCATCTGCTGGAAGAGAGTTTCTTTAGGGGAATGGAATTGAAGACGGTAAATTCGCCGCTCAGTCCCTATCTCAACGAAAAACAGTACGAAACCCTCCTTTACGGCGGCGCGGAAAAGACGCAATCGGGAGAGGATAAACCGTGCTATCTCAGTATCTCCGGCGCCTACGGCCCCGATCTCGTCGCCGAAGTCCTGCGCTACGGCCAAGTGGCTGGCGCCATCGCGGAGAGCCACTCCTTCGACGCCATCCACGCCCACGACTGGATGACCGTCTATGCCGCCCTTCATGCCCGGAGAATCAGCGGCAAGCCCTTCGTCCTGCACGTCCACGCCACCGAATTCGACCGCAGCGGCGAGCATGTGAACCAGCAAATCTACGATATCGAAAGATACGGCATGGAATCTGCGGATCACATCGTCGCAGTCAGCCACTACACGAAAAGCCTCATGGTCAGCCGCTATGGTATCGATCCCGATAAGATCACCGTCGTCTACAACGCCGTAACCAAACAGGAGGCCCGCGAGGCCTACCATGTGAGAAAAGGTCCGGGGAGAAAGATGGTCCTCTTCCTGGGCAGGATCACTTTTCAAAAAGGACCCGATTATTTTGTGGAGGCCGCCGCGAAGGTACTCAAGGCCCTGCCGGAAACGAAATTCGTCATGGCAGGTGCGGGAGACATGATGCCCAGGATGATCGAGCGGGTCGCCGAGCTGGGTATGGGCAAGCATTTCCATTTCACCGGCTTTCTTCAGGGACGTGAGATAGAGAAGATCTTCGCTATGAGCGATCTGTATGTCATGCCCAGTGTGTCCGAGCCATTCGGCATCTCTCCTCTGGAGGCCATGATCTACGATGTCCCTGTCATCATCTCCAAACAGTCCGGCGTCGCGGAACTGCTGCGCTACGCCATGAAGGTCGATTTCTGGGATGTGAAGGAGATGGCGAACAAGATGATCGCCGTCTTGAAGTACCCGGCCCTTTCAGGCGAGATCGTGGAGCGTTCCCGCGAGGAGCTGAAGGATATCCGCTGGGAAAATGCGGCGGAAAAGATCGTCGACGTCTATCAACGTTTTATGCATTAGGAGGTCCCAGTCAATGCCCAGCGTGTGTCTCTACTTTCAGGTTCATCAACCCAGCCGCTTGAAGCGCTACACCTTTTTCGACATCGACCAGGTGCACGGCTACGAAGACGAAGAGGTAAACCGACAAATACTGAACAAGGTCGCCGATAAATGCTACCTGCCGGCCAACCATATCATGCTGGATCTCATAAAGGAGTACGGGGGTAATTTTCGGATTGCCTACTCTCTTACCGGAGTCGTTTTGGACCAACTGGAGAAGTACCGTCCGGACGTCCTGGACACCTTCAAACAACTGGCCGCTTCGGGCTGCGTGGAATTTCTCGACGAAACGTACTACCATTCCCTGGCGCTCCTTTACTCGCCACGCGAATTCAAAGAGCAGGTCCTCATGCACCGCGAAAAGATTAAGGACCTCTTCGGATATACCCCCCAGACCTTCCGTTACACGGAACTCATCTACAACAACGACCTCGCCCAGATGGTGGAAAAGATGGGATACAGGGCGATCCTCGCCGAGGGTGCCGACAAGGTCTTGGGTTGGAGAAGTCCCAATTTCGTCTACCAGCCCGCCGGCTGCACGAAGCTGAAACTTCTGCTTCGTAATTACCGTCTCTCCGACGACGTCGCCTTTCGGTTCTCCGACGCGCAGTGGTCCGAATATCCCCTCAAGGCCGACAAGTTCGCCCAGTGGATTCATGAGATCAATGCGGCCGGCGAGGTGATCAACCTCTTCATGGACTATGAGACCTTTGGGGAGCACCAGTGGCGGGAAACGGGGATCCTTGATTTCATCACCAACTTCCCCCGCGAGGTCATCAAACACCCCGATTTCCGTTTCCAGACGCCCGCCGAGGTAGCCCGCACCTACGACCCCGTCGCGCAGTTGAACGTTCCCCACCACACTTCCTGGGCCGACATGGAAAGGGACCTCACGGCCTGGCTCGCCAATTCCCTGCAGCGGGATGCCGCCAATTCACTCTACCGGCTGGAGAGCCTAGTTCGCCGGACCAAGGACAGCGAGCTTATCCGCCAGTGGCGCATCCTGCAGACGTCAGATCATTTCTACTATATGTGCACCAAGTGGTTTTCCGACGGCGATGTGCACAAGTATTTCAACCCCTATGCATCGCCTTACGATGCGTATATAAACTACATGAACATTCTGGATGATTTTTCGGGTATGTTGAAGAGGCCGGAGGGAAAGACGGCCGAGAGGCGGCCGGCAGCGGGATGAAGGACCGCTGATTTCGGGGGAGATCGGATAAAGGAGCTTGGCGCACATGATAAAGGGTCAAAAGGGGTATCTGTTCGAGGTAAGTTGGGAGGTTTGTAACAAGGTAGGCGGCATCTACACCGTCATCACGTCCAAGGTGCGGGAGGCGATGCGCTCTTTCGGCGACAACTATTTCTTGCTGGGTCCCGACCTGAAGAGCAACATCGATTTCGAGGAAACGGACGAGGAAGTCTGGGAGAAGATCAGGGAAGGCACGGCCATCAAGGACATTCCCTGCCGATTCGGTCGCTGGAAGATCCCCGGGGAACCCCGGGCGATCCTGGTTAACTTCGGAAAGAAATACAACAAGGACCAGCTCCTTTTCCGGCTCTGGGAGGATTATGGCGTGGATTCCATCGCCGGAGGATGGGACTACGTGGAGCCGGTGATGTTCAGCTCCGCCTGCGGCGAGGTGATAGAAACCGCCTATAACCTGATCGTGAGGCCCCAGGGGGCACCTGCCGTCGCCCAGTTCCACGAATGGATGTGCGGGGGAGGACTGCTTTATCTGAAGAAAGCGTTGCCCGAGATCGGCACGGTCTTCACAACGCACGC
>JAQULV010000338.1 GCA_028718405.1 Smithellaceae bacterium | reverse complement strand
CTGGATGTTGTACGCTTCGTAACAGCGCTGGTCGCGTTTGGCCGGGTCGGCGGGGATGTAGGGAAAGCGGGGGAAATCCCTGTCGAGGGAGATCCGGCCCTGCGGCGCATCCAGAGGGAAACTCACGCGTCGGAACGCCTTTAGGGTCTTTCTATGGGTGCGTGCGTTCTGACCGAAAGTGGTGAGGCGCATCCTGTCCTGTACGAGGCGGTCCATATCGAGATCGGCGTAAATGATCTGATGGTCTTTCGGGAAGCGTTCCGATTCAGCCAGGAGATTTCCGTTTTCGTAGATCATGGCGTGGCCATCCCAGGCTAGATCGGTGGTTGATTCCCCAGGCCCGGCGGCCGCGTAGAGATAGGAAGCCACGCAGCGTGCCGACTGATTGGCGGCCAAGCTGTGACGGTACTCGGATTTTCCCACGGTTATGTTGGAGGCCGAGAGATTGCCGATGACCGTGGCGCCTGCCATGGCCGCGAAGCTGGAAGGCGGGATCGGCACCCAGACATCCTCACACAGCTCGATAAAGAAGCGGAAGTGGGGAATGTTATCGGTCTGAAAAATAATGTTGGCCCCGATGGGGACATCTTTCTGGCCGTTAATCTCGATCGTATCCGTCAAGAGCTCCTCGGCGGGGCTGAACTGACGGGCCTCGTAGAATTCGCGATAATTGGGGAGGTATGATTTCACCGCTACACCCAGGATCTCGCCCTTGTACAGGACGATCCCGCAATTAAAGAGGCGGGCATCCACCTGAAGGGGAGCGCCGACGACGATGATGAGGTTCAAATCATGGGTTTCCCGGGCGATGATGCCTATGGCGTCACGAGAGGCCTGAAGCAGCGACTCTTGATGAAAAAGATCCTCGTTAGAGTAAGCCGAAATGCCGAGCTCCGGGAAAAGGGCGAAGATTGCATTATGGGCGGCTGCTTCACGGGCGCAGCCAATGGTGGCCAGGGTATTGAAAGGCGTGTCGGCGACTTTCACTTTGGGTACGCAGACGGCGGTCCGAATAAAGCCGTGGCGATACAGATTGAAGAACTCAGTTTCCGTGGCCATCGTGTCACCCTTTTTCCACATAGGCATAGGCGCTGTGATTATGAATGCTCTCGAAATTTTCTGATTCTACACTATACCAGGTGAAATTGTCCATCTTGTTTAAGCGCTGTGCGACATTGCGGACGACATCCTCTACGAACATGGGGTTTTCGTAGCTCTTCTCGGTGAGATATTTCTCGTCACTTCTCTTGAGTAGAGAATATACCTCACCACTGGCGGACTCCTCGATCAGCGAGATGATATCTTCTATCCAGAAAAATTTCTTGAAACGGACCTTTACCGTTACGATGCTACGCTGGTTGTGTGCCCCCGCCCGGCTAATCTCCTTTGAGCAAGGGCATACCGTGGTGACGGGCACGGCGACGCCGACAAAAAAATCCGTCTTGTCGCCGTCGTTCTTGCCGCAGAATTGGCATCCATATTCCATGAGACTCTTAGCTCTTGAAACTGGCGCCTCCTTTTCTATGAAGTAGGGGAACTCGATTTCCATATGGGCAGATTCGGCATGAAGTTTTTCGCGCACGCGCTGCAGAATCGTGTGGAAGGTCTTGATGTTGATCTCCCCGCGGAATTCGTTGAGGATTTCCACGAAGCGACTCATGTGGGTCCCTTTGAAATGATGGGGCAGATTGACGTACATATTGATCGTCGCGTTTACGGGTTGCGTGCCCCGTTTACGGTCGAGGACGGTGATTGGATATTTTATGCCTTTGACACCGACCTTGGTGATATTGATCTTACGGTGGTCTCTCTGATTTTGAATGTCGATCATATGTTTATTCCTGGTAGGAAACCTTCGCGTTGTCTGACTCCCAGACGACCACTTTAGATACACGCAAAGGTGTCCCTTCCTCCTTGATCCTGTCCGCAAGTCGCTTAAAAAGGAACTGTGCGACTCGCTCCGATGAAGGATTGGTGCTGGCGAAGAAGGGTAGCTCGTTCAAATGCCGATGATCCAGCAGGGCGAGGTTATCGTCCAGCCATCCTTTCAAATTCCGGAAGTCTATAAGGATGTCTTCCTGATTCAGTTCCGGTCCAGCCACGGAAACCTCGACGCAAAAGTTATGACCGTGAAGGTCTTCACATTTTCCCCCAACGTCCTTGAGGATATGAGCGGCAGAAAAAGATTTCATGATAGTTACTTCGTACATAGCGCGTATCCTTTAAGCTATTCATTAACGTTGCTGCGACTTTAGCAATAATCGGATATTTTCTATATCAAGAACAATCGGTATCAGCAAGCTAGAGTTGACTGACAAATAATACGGAAAATGTGGTGAGAAAAACGATTAATTGGTGAAAATACCCGAGAGAGCTGAAAGCTCAAGAAGAACCAAAGAAGATTGCTTGCCTCATACAGCAACAATATTGGTGTCTTACGGGTAGTTACTGTTCTTGCGCCGTATGGTATATAATTTGCTAGTATAGGGGCACAGAGAAAATGAACTTTATGCTTTACAAATGGCGGATCTTAGAAAAGAAGAAAGCGTGGTGATGGGGGGGTTAAAAAGATATTGAAAAAAGGTATAAACACAGTAAAGTAGTACATAAAATTTTCTGAAGGAGGATCTTATCATGATTAGTGCGTTGAGAAAGAAAAGAGGAAGTAAAGGTTTTACGTTAATCGAGTTGATGATTGTTATCGCAATCATCGGCATCTTGGCTGCGATCGCCATCCCCCAGTTCACGGCTTACAGGGTACGGGGTTACAATGCCTCCGCTAAGTCCGACCTGAAGAATGCCTACACGGCAGCCCAGGCGTATTTCAGTGACAATCCTGCCGGAACGGTTACAACCACGAATCTGGTTAGCTACGGCTATAAGAATACTACTCAGGTTACGTTGTCGGTGACGGCGGGCACGATGGGATCTCTCGAAATGACGACAAAGCATGCCAGCTGTGACACTACCTATACGATTGATACGAAGGGTGTCATTACTCCGTAACTTGAAACGTATCAGTTAACTA
>JAQULV010000337.1 GCA_028718405.1 Smithellaceae bacterium | reverse complement strand
GGCGAGGGCGCCGAGCCGTGTAGATGTAGCGATGGCCTGGAGCCCCGCAACCCCGGCTCCCAGGACAAGAACCTTCGCCGGAGGGAACGTTCCTGCTGCGGTTATCAATAGTGGAAAGTAACGGGGCAGTGACGAAGCAGCGATGAGTGCCGCCTTATATCCGGCAACTGTTGCCTGGGAGGAGAGGGCATCCATCGTCTGGGCACGGCTGATACGCGGGAGGGTATTCACGCTGAAGACCGTAATCTGCCGGGCCGCAAACAAATCCAGCAGCGTTTCATCTCCGGCGTCGAGAAGGGATACCAAGGCGGCGCCCTCCCGAAGTACCATGGCTTCGTTGCCGGCAAGGCCTGGGTTGTCACGCGGTCCATTGATCTTTACGAGGATGTCGCTTGTGCTGAATAAAACCTGTGTCGATACGATCTCGGCGCCGGCTTGGCGGTAATCGTCGTCGGAAAAGAAAGCCTCACCGCCCGCACCGGCTTCGACAATGATTTCCAGGCCCGCCTTTTTCAGTCGCGCACATATATCGGGAGTCAGCGCCACGCGCCTTTCCCCTGGCAATACCTCTTTAGATACTCCGATCTTCATTTCCCCGTCCACGCCACATCACGGTTCGTACCATCAACCGGACCAACTACCCTCTCCATTGTTATCTCCGTCTGGATTAACTTCCTATCGGGGTAATGCTCATGGACGATGGGCAAATTCCCTATTCGCGCATCGGCTTCCGTACCAGACGGAGGTATATAGCTCCGGAGACGGCGGACGCTCAAGGGCTCGGCGAATGAAGGCACTTCTTTCCGAGCCGCGGCGATGAAATCCTCCCATTGCCCAGGCTCTCCGGAGGCGCTATTATTTCCCTGAGGGAAGTTGTTAGTCGTTCGTATTCCCGGTCAATGGCTGGTAAAAAGAGGAGAGTTGGAGTCTGGAAATGAAGAGAATCATCGTTGTCCTTCTTCTTGCCATTTCGGCGGCAGTCCTGCTTTACGCAGGGAATTTCTATTGGCGCAATCTCCGCGGATCGGCACCGGCGTTGAGGGCTTCTTCTCGCAACATCGTTGTCGATCTGCCGGCGATAGGCCGTTCGTTTCTCCCCGCAGGCCAGGGGCCTTTAAGCCTGCCTCGGGGCTTCTCCATTTCGATCTTCGCCAATGACTTATCCGGTGCCCGTGTAATGATCCTCGATCGTGGCGGCAACATGCTGGTGAGCCGACCGTGGGCCGGTGTCGTCACGAAGCTCTTTATCCGAGACGGCCGTGTGGTCGACAGGAAAGACATCTTGAGGGGACTTCGCCGTCCACATGGTTTGGCCTTCGACCCCCAGGACCAATCGATACTCTATGTTGCCGAGGAAGATAAGATATCCCGGGCGGCACTCAACAGCGACGGCGCTGCTCGGAAGATAATCGATCTGCCGGCGGGAGGACGTCACACAACGCGCACCCTTCTTTTCGGAAACGACGGCAGACTCTATGTCTCGATTGGCTCATCATGTAATGCCTGCGTCGAAAAGGATAAACGCCGGGCGGCGATTTATTCGTTGCGCAAGGATGGAAGCGACTTTCGACTCTACGCCTCCGGACTTCGCAACTCCGTTTTTATGGTGCTGCAACCCGGGACGAGCGAGATCTGGGCCACCGACATGGGACGAGACTATCTAGGCGACGATCTGCCGCCCGATGAGGTGAATATTATCCGTTTCGAGCGCAACTATGGCTGGCCTTTCTGCTATGGGAAGAAGATCCTCGATGAGGAGTTCGATTCATCGTCCGAAGCGGCAAGAACCTGTAATAAGTCCGAGCCGTCTTATCTCGATATTCCTGCCCGCAGCGCTCCGCTGGGACTCGCGTTCATCCCCGCCGAGGGTTGGCCGGCCGAGTATCGGTACAATCTTCTGGTTGCGCTCCACGGATCATGGAACCGAAGCATACCGACAGGCTATAAGGTTGTTCGATTCAAACTAGACGAACGGGGTCGGTATCTAGATACCGATGAGAGTGGCGCCCCACGCATGCTTGATTTTATCACTGGATGGCTGACGGCGGGCGACAGGTCCTTGGGAAGACCCGTTGACCTCCTAGCTTTGCCCGGCGGAAAGCTATATATATCCGACGATAAAGCCGGCGTTATTTATCTCGTTACTTATGCCGGAGAAGAAGGAAGATAAATATTCCTCGCTTTCCTTTCGTCATCGTTGATCGGAAATCAACCAAGCCTAGACTGAGATGCCCGTTCTTTCAGCCACGCCGTTTCGCGAATGGATGGGCCAAAGTGCGCAAACTCCGTAAAAGAAGTGGCGCCACAGCACAAAAAAAAGTATATACGACTTCATCCGTTCTCCAAATAGAAGATATTCTTGTGTTCACCCGCCGCAGGGCGGAATACCATTTTGACAAAGATTAAAGGAGGGAACCTATGACCATTGTCAACAGGAAAAATGTCCTTATCACCGGAGCCGCCCACGGGATCGGCAAGCTCATGGCCGAAATGATCGCCGACTTGGGCGGGAATCTCATCATTTCCGATGTCAACGAAAGAGGGTTGCAGGAGACGGCGGAATCCATCCGCAAAAAGGGGGTTTCCGTATACGCCCGCGCCTTTGACATCTCCGACCGCGAGGCTGTTTACCAAGCGGCCGAATGGGTACGAAAGAATGTCGGTCAAGTAGATGTCCTCATCAATAACGCCGGCGTCGTTTTCACTGGCGAGATCCTGGATCTTCCCGACGACAAGCACAAGAAACACGTAGACGTCAACCTTCTGGGGACGCTGTGGATGATTAAAGCCTTTGTGCCGGACATGGTAAAGCGTAACGAAGGCCACGTTGTCAATGTGGCTTCTTCCGCCGGGATGCTCGCCATTCCCGGCATGGGGATATACAGTGCCACGAAGTTCGCACTTATGGGACTCAACGAAGCCCTGAGGTTGGAGCTAGGAAACAATAAGTCGAAGGTGAAGACAACGGTGATATGTCCCTATCTCATTAACACGGGAATGTTCGCCGGCATGAAAGCACCTTTCGGACTTCC
>JAQULV010000336.1 GCA_028718405.1 Smithellaceae bacterium | reverse complement strand
CATCAGACCGATCCGGTCGGTGATACCGGAGCCGATGTAGATCTCGTACGACGAGGCGACCTTCTTATCCAGGTTGACTTTCATCTTCTTCATGGCTTGGCCTCTACATGTCCCTGCGCAGGGTGTTTTCCAAAAGGCGTATGTCCTCCATGAGACGGTAGAATTTCTCAGGCTTCAGCGACTGAACGCCGTCGGACACTGCATGGTCGGGCTCGGGATGGACTTCGACGATGAGTCCATCGGCGCCCACGGCCATAGCGGCGCGGGAAAGCGGCAGGACGTATCTCCAATTGCCCGCCGCGTGGCTGGGGTCGACGATGACCGGCAGATGCGTCATCTGCTTGAGGACCGGCACGGCGCTGAGGTCCAGGGTGTTGCGTGTGGCCGTCTCGAAGGTGCGGATGCCGCGCTCGCAGAGGATCACCCGCTGGTTGCCCGCCGACAGGATGTACTCGGCCGACATGAGGAGCTCCTCGATGGTCGTCATCATTCCGCGCTTGAGCAGCACCGGCTTTTTCGACTGGCCTACCTCTTTGAGCAGAGCGAAGTTCTGGACGTTTCGGGCACCGATCTGCATGACGTCGGCGTATGATTCCACTAGCTCTACGTCGGCGGGGTTCACGACCTCGGTCACCACGGGCAGGCCCGTGCGCTCCCTCGCCATGGCCAAGAGCTTGAGACCATCCTCTTCCATCCCCTGGAAGCTGTAGGGAGACGTGCGGGGTTTGAAGGCGCCGCCGCGCAGGATATCCGCCCCGCCCTTCTTGGCAATGTAGGCGCTCTCCATCATCTGCTCTTCGCTCTCGACGGCGCAGGGCCCGGCCATGACGACAAAACGGGGACCGCCGATCTCAACGTTCCCGACCGTAATGACGGTCCTGCCCTCTTTGGTCTCGCGGCTGGCGAGCTTGTAAGGCTTGAGGATCGGCATGGTTCGCTCGACGCCGGAGAGCGATTCAGCCAGTTTCAGGTAAGACTTGTCGCGGTTGTCGCCCACTGCACCGATGATGGTCCGTTCGACGCCGCGGGACGGATGAGCCTTGTAGCCCAGCGACTCAATCCAGCGGATAACGTTGTCGATCTGGGCGTCTGTGGCGCCGCTCTTCATAATGATGATCACTTTTGCTTCCTCCTTTAATTAGAAAGGCCATGATGGATTTTCGCCACCATGGCCTTTTAGGAAACAAAAAAGCCATGGGCGGCTTTCGTCTGCCCATGGCTCGTATTGACTTTTTATCCTATCCTAAGTCCTCCGAAGCGCTGGGCAGACCGGTGTAAAATAATAATAGCCCCAAAAGCCATTAAAATTAAAATAGGTGCTGTGGTCTGCGTGACGCTCGTTCATTACGGAACCTTTCTCCAAATATGCGGGCATAAAACCAAATTTTGGAAGGACTGTCAAGAGGAAATTTTCAAATTATTTTCTGATCATCATGAAGTTGAGCTGGCGGCCCGTCTTCCCGGCTTCGCCGCGGTGGGAGAAGAACATATTGGTGTGACAGGAAGTGCAGAGCTCAGCGACATTGATGTTGCCCGAGGGCACCCCTTTCGCTTTGAGCTGCAGAAAATTGGCCAGGGGAAGGTCGAGCATCCAGTGCCCGGGCTCTGCGCACGACTGGAAGACATCGCCTCTCCCCGGCTGAGCCGCCATCTCCCGATACACGCTCTCGTCCACCTGGTAACAGCAGGGACCGATGGCGGGACCGATGGCAGCGAGTATGTCGGTGGCAGCACACGAGAAGCGCCCTACCATGACGTCCACCACCTTGGCGACGATCCCCAAGGCTGTTCCCTTCCAGCCGGCGTGGATCACAGCGATGATCTTTTTTTGGCGATCTGCCAGAAAGATAGGAACACAATCGGCCGTCTTGATGCCGATGGCGATGTCAGCCTGGTCGGTAATAATGGCGTCGAAGTCGCTGCCCTGGCACGTGAAGAATTTGAAGCCCGGCCGGTCGACGATGAGAACATCTGAACCGTGAACCTGGTTGACTAAAAGGAGCTGCTCCGGTTCGATCCCAACGGCCCAGGCAAAGATCCCCAAGTTCTTTCGTACGCGGCCGGGGTCGTCGCCGGTGCGGCTGCTGACGTTGAAACTGGAGAAGACACCCTCGCTTGTCCCGCCCAGACGCGTGCAGAAGCCATGGACGAGAGAATCAACCGTGAGGAGGTTCTTGGCCTCGCAACATTCGATGGGCCCTTTTTTTGATCTGACGAACATGGACGATGCGCTCTCCTCTTTCATCGGACCGCCCGGTCGCGCAGGAATGCGCAAAGCTCCGTCATGTCCTCGGGAAGCGGCGACACAAAGGACAACTCTTTGCCTGACACCGGATGGGAAAATCCCAGGCGCGCCGCATGGAGGGCCTGCCTCTTGAACGCCTTAAGTCTGTTGCGGGCTGCCACATCCTCGATGCCCGCGGCCCTCTTCGTTCCCCCGTAGACGGAATCACCGACGACGGGATAGCCGGCCGCGCTCAGGTGCACCCGGATCTGATGCGTCCGGCCCGTTTCGATATCCACCTCCAGCAGACTCACCCTGCCGAATCTCTCTTTCACCCGCCAGCGGCTCAGCGCCTCGCGTCCCCGTCTGCTCAACGTGGACATCTTCTTCCGATCCACGGGGTGCCTGCCCACGGGAAGATCAATCACGCCGTCATCTTCTCTAGGGTCGCCCACGACGAGCGTGAGGTATGTCTTTCGCACTTGATGGGACTTGAACTGCTCGGTTAGGGATCTGTGAGCTTGGTCCGTCTTGGCGACCACAAGGAGGCCCGATGTATCCTTATCCAGGCGGTGGACAATGCCCGGTCGCTGCACGCCACCGATACCGCAGAGATCATCGCAGTGATGTAGAATCGCGTTGACGATTGTCCCTTCCGGGTGGCCGGGTGCGGGATGAACCACAATACCCGCGGGCTTGTCGATTACCAGGAGCGACGCGTCTTCATAGATGATGGAAAGAGGGATGTCTTGCGCGACAAGGTCGCTTGCGGCAGGGGCCGGTACGGAGAAGACGACGACGTCGCCTTC
>JAQULV010000335.1 GCA_028718405.1 Smithellaceae bacterium | reverse complement strand
GAGAGAAAAATCCTCCAGCAGCACCCTCCCTTCTTCGCCGATCTTGAGTGGCACGAGACCTAGGTCCAGGTAAAGTGGAAGCGCTTCCGGTCCCACCTCATAGAAGACAGGCCAGCCGTCGTACCGGTCGCACATCTCCCGGAAGTGCCAGACGAGTTCCCGCCACTCCCCAAAGGGACCTATGGGATCGCCCATGGCTACCCAACTCCTGCCGGCAATTCCGTACATGATGAAGGCGTTTCTCTTGTCGTTGAACAGGAAATTCTTGTCTCCAAGAAGAGCCAAGTTGGCATAAGACATCGGTGACTCGGCAACTACGGAGGCAACCTGCTCCATATCGACCTGCTTCGACAATCTCAATCTGTCGGGCGCCGGTTGCAGAAGTCTTATGATCGCGATGACTGTCAGGACACTGGCTGCGCCGACGAGCCCTCGCAGAGAGCGGGATGCCGGACTGTGAAGGGTGAAACTCCACCACAGATCCTGAGAGTATTCAACATGCTTGTAAGAAAAATTTACCAGCCACAGAGAACTGGCCATAGCCATCGTCAGGGCGGTCGTCCAGCCTGGGGTGAACGTTTCGCTCAGGAGAGCCGACTTCCGATAGAAATAGCGCCGGCATGGTAGAAGTGCACAGAGCATGACGGTAAGGATAATAGCTTCTTCATAATCAAAACCCTTCAATAGGGAGAAAATCACGCCGGCAGCGAGTAGAGTTGAGGTAAGGACGTAGGCGGCATCGATGCGGCGCTGCAGACCGCGAGCCAGCACGAGAAGCGACATGCCGGCAACACTACCAAGGAAATGTGATATTTCGAGGACCGGCAGAGGCAAGATATCCCTCAGCCACTCCAGCCGAGAACTGATGGCCGGGGTTGATCCTGAGAAAAGCAGGATCACCCCCCCCGCAAACGTAGTAACAGAGAAGACGTTGGGCAGGAGTCCTGGTATCCGGGCACCGAAGAAACGCACGAGCCGCTGAAGGTCGGCTTCCTTTTGCATCAACTCCTGAATGCCCATCAGCAGCGCGGCGACGAGAAGGGGTAGCAAATAATAGATGCCGCGATAAGCGAGAAGCATTGCTAGAAGAACCGACCCCGGGAGATACGGAGATAAGAGGAAGATCACGGTTGTTTCGAAAATTCCGAGTCCGCCGGGTATCTGACTTGCCAGTCCCGCAAGTTGTCCGAAGAGAAATACGGCCACCAGGGTCGTTACGGGGAGATCGTTGCCGGGAGGCAAAAGGGCGTATAGAACCAGACTGGCAACAATCCAATCAGCAACCGCAACGATCATCTGCATACCGAAGAAATATGGGGACGGTACGGGCAGCTCCCAACTGCCAAGCCGCAGCGGCGATTTTCGGAAAAGAACCGTGCCGAACACAACACCAACGACGGCAAGAGCAATTATTCCCAAGAGCGAGGTGCCTGCGAACGGCAAATGAAGCACGGTTGGTATTTGCAGGGGAGCAAAGAGAAAGACTACGCCCGAGAGCCCCAAAAAACCCAACCACAAGGTTGCTGTACAGAAAAGTACGATCTTGCTGATTTCGATTAAAGATAGTCCCCATGTCGAGTAGAGACGGAAACGGACGGACCCTCCTGCCAACATGGCAAATCCCATGTTATTGCTAAAGGCGTAACTGACGAAAGAAGCCAGTGCTGTCTTGCCATAGGGCATTGGTCTTTTCAGGTAGCGAAGAGCCAGAGTGTCGTAGGCCGTCATGATGAAGTAGCTCACTGCTGTCAGCAGTAAAGCAATGCCGATTCCTGAAGGGGGGAGAATACGCAGAGATTGGATAATATCTCTAAAGCGGTAAATCCTAAGCTCGTTGTGCAGGACATAGAGGGCCAGCAGAAAAAGGATCAGCCCCACAACCGGACCCAAGCTACGGAGGAATTTGGTCTTAATCATTGATACCAGGAACTGCCCTAAGAAAGGAAAGATAAATACCTAATTATAATTAAATGCTCTTCAAGAAAATTTATAACAGATTTTCTGTTTCTGTCAAAAAATATCCTGCACTATTAGTATAGTCATTCCTTTCTTACCTTCAAACTACCATTCCTGCTGCATATTACTCAGACGGCATCGTATAATGCAGCAATATGCTAGTTTCTATAAAAGTTCCGGAATATATCCCAGGATAGAAGAGGGTTCCCCGCCATTTGACAATGACGATATATTTTAGTAAACAACATCAATGATCATTTTCAGGAAATACCTCGTTGTTCCGGTATTCCTTTTTGTCCTGGCTTTCATTCCCCCCACAAATGTTTTTTCGGCCGGGGAAGACTTCGATCGTGCAGACGAAAGGGAAGCGTTGTCCGCTTATATTGCGCAGTACATGGCGGATAATTACGGTCATGAGCGAGAGGACCTCTGGGCCTCTCTGGCAGACACTATCTACGCCGAGTCAGAGCGCTACGCTATCGACTACCGCATGGTGATGGCGATCATTAAGGTGGAAAGCAATTTTCATTTCAAGGCTGCGTCGCATGACGGTGCCCGGGGGATTATGCAACTCAAGCCTCCTCTGGCCAAAGACATGGCCCGACGGAGAGGTGAATCCTATCACGGTATTACCGATCTTCTTAATCCCTTAAAGAACATCAGGTGGGGAATCAGCCACCTGGCTATCCTTGCGCGTGACTTCTCGTCGGCGGAAGCAATCCTTTTCGCTTACAACGTTGGTCATATGAAGGCCAAAAGGACTGTTGCCCGCGACGGTAAACCAAAGACGTCCTTTGTGCAGCGCGTCATGCGTGAATACGAGCACTATCTGTCGGTTCTTCCTGAAGCCCCTCCACGCGAAGAACCTGCGGAGTTTACCATTTAGCCGATCAATCCAGCATCACCTCAACCGGAATCTGATGGGCGTGCTGGAAGGTTTTCCTGGGTTCCATAACCCTTGCTTTCCCCATGCAGGTTCCCACACAGAGTCCGCACCCCATACAGTTACCGAGTTTGGCAGTGACCCTAACGCCGTGCTGTGAATTGACATTGAACATGCATCGTTGCAGGCACAGCCCGCATTTCCCGATA
>JAQULV010000334.1 GCA_028718405.1 Smithellaceae bacterium | reverse complement strand
ACAGGCGCGTATTGTCGCCGCAGGAATGCAGCCCGTACTTCCGGCCGCGGCTGAGGATGTTCTTGATGATCCGGCGGTAACGATCGCCGAAGATATCTTCCACCATCTTGGGGCTAAGGAATGGTCCCGTCTTGTATGCAAAGTCGTCCGTCTGCAGAACCACGGGGCAACCGGCATCCATCAGCGCGACGTGCGATTTGATCGTTACCTCCTCCAGCATGTCGAGGAATCTGGCTACGTACTGGGGATGCTTCCTGATCCAGATCGGGGCCTTGTCGATCCCGAAGGTCCAGTTCATCGTTTCGTGGAGTCCGCCGAAAAAGCCGTAACCGAAGATGCACGTCTTATCACCGTACTTGGCGCAGAATTTCTTGAAGTATTTGTAGACGCGGTGCGCGACGTCGTCGCCGTTGGGCCAGTAGGGCCACGCATCGAATTCGGCGGGGGTCGTGATGCCCGGTCCCTTGTACATGTAGGTCATGTCGCCGAAGCCGTCCGGGATGAGCTTGTGGATCGAGCCGGTGGTCAGCGCGATGGTGCCCGCATCGACGAAAATCCAGGAGTCGTCGTAGTAGGCCCAGATGGCGTCGAAGCCCATCTCCACCTGTCCCAGGTTCCTCCTGTTGATCGTGGCGATAAGGTTGGGGCGGGCGAAGGTCTTGGTAAGTTGCGGTCCCCAATTGTTCATAAAGAATTTCGAGACCGGCAGGTTCATGATGAATTCGTTGCCGACAAGCGGTTTCCCGATGATCTCGTTGGCGGTTCGGCTTTCCATCATCGCGCAGAAGCAGGGGACCCGGTCCACGGGTCTTCCTTCCATCTGCCGCAAAACCCTCTCCACGGGACTCATCGAGCTCATAGGAACCTCCAGGCGGTTTTTATTGTTGTTCAGTGCGATGTCCGCATTTCGCGGTAACGGTCTTCGTCAAACGGTGCCCTGCGGCCGGGACACTTCTCGCGGCGGCACAACTGGCAATTCTCGTAACTTTCTTCCGTCGGGAAAAAGAGCCCCGAGAGCGATTTTATCGGGACCATCACATTGCTTGCTGTGAGGCCAACACCGATCGCCGCGGCGCCCTCGCCCAAGAGCTGAAAGAGAGGCCGTTGCTCTCCCAGCGGCCAGTCTTCAAGCGATCCCGGGTTCAGCATCGCTCTCTTTCCGGGGTGGCGCAATTTCCCGATGTGATCTTCCAAGGTCTGCAGGGCCGCGCCCAAGCCGAACATCTTGATGGTGTCGCCCCAGAAACGCTCGCGGATGCCAGTCAGGCCCTGCGACCACTCTTCGATCTCGACCCCGCAGGTGGCTAGAAAGGGGAAGACGCGAGAGGCATTTTTCAGTTTGATCGGGAGAAGCCGGCCGTGAAGAAGAATGCCGTCGATCGAGACGATGTCGTCTTTTCTTTCGTCGATGAAGGCCTCCCGATAGATCGCCTTGGGCCGGGTAATCTCTTCCGCGCCAGCGGCCAGATTCAGGATCCTCTCTTCATCGCGTGAGCCTTTCTTGATGCGTGCCGCAAGCAGCAAGGCTTCCCGATCGATCCGGAAAGGGATGTCCTTCAAGATGACGAGATCCATGTTCTTCCTTTTTCATCAATAGGAAAGATACCCGCCCTTGAAGGCCAAGACTTAGCGTGCCTTGGGAGGCGGGTGTGAAAACGTACAAATCTTCCCGGGCATTGTCAACGGAAATGATCGCGCTCAGCCAAGCACATTTGCGGCGGGCCGGGAAAATAGTCTTGACTTTTTTGCTCTCTTTTCCAATACCTTTTCTTAGCAAAATCTATTTTCCCGGAGGGACAACGGGGATCGGAGAGGAAGGGCCATGAAGGTAGCAACTGTCGAAGAGATGCGGGAGATGGATCGCCGTGCTGCCGAAGAGTTCGGCATTGCGCAAGAGATCCTGATGGAGAATGCGGGGCTGGCGGCCACATCGGTCTTGGACGGGCAGATCGGGATACAGGGGAAACGTTTCGTTCTCTTCTGTGGCGTCGGCAACAACGGCGGTGACGGCTTCGTGGTGGCAAGGAAAATCTGCTCGCTGGGGGGAGAGACTCTGGTCTTCATCGTCGGATCGGCGAAGAAGTTCAAGGGCGCGGCGAAGGCCAACTACCAGATACTGAAGAATCTGCCCTGCGAGATGAAGGAGATCACCTCTGCCGCCGAGGTGCGACGGCAGGTCATGCACAGCCACGGTATCATCGACGCCCTTCTGGGGACGGGGCTGGATCGTGAAGTGGCCGGTCTCCACCGGGAAGTCATCGAGCTTATCAACAAGAGCGGCAAATCCGTGCTGAGCCTCGATATCCCCTCGGGCGTGAACGGCAACACCGGCGCCGTCATGGGAACGGCGGTGCGAGCCGACTGGACGGTAACCTTTGGTCTACCCAAGTTGGGGAATCTTCTCTATCCAGGATACGATTTGGGCGGCGGTCTCTACGTGACGAACATCTCCTTCCCGCCCTCTCTCTGTGAAGACGCGGCCCTGAGGAACGCCATCAACGACGATATCACCCTTCCGCCGCGCAACCCCGATGCCTACAAGGGAAGCGTGGGCGACGTCCTTTTCATTGCGGGTTCCGCCAGCTACTACGGCGCGCCCTATTTCTCTGCCTTGTCTCTGCTCAAGGCCGGCGGCGGCTACGCGCGCTTGGCCGCCCCGAAAGCGATGGCACCCTTTATCGCCCAGAAGGGAAGCGAGATCGTTTTTATTCCGCAAAAGGAAACGGAAAAAGGAAGCATCGCCCTGGCGAACCAGGAACGTCTTCTGACGCTTGCCGACAAAATGGATATGGTGGTGATCGGTCCGGGACTTTCGTTGGAACAGGAGACGCAGCAACTTGTCCGGGAACTTGTGGCCGGGATAGGAAAGCCCGTTCTCATCGACGGCGACGGCATTACCGCCATCTGCGCAAATCTCGGTCTCCTGCAGAAGAGAAAGCCGCCCACGATCCTCACACCCCACCTGGGCGAGATGGCCCGGCTGACCGGAAAGAGCAAGGAAGAGGTGGCGGCGAATCGCGTGGAGATCCTGCACAAGACCGCCCGTCATCTCAATGCCGTCAT
>JAQULV010000333.1 GCA_028718405.1 Smithellaceae bacterium | reverse complement strand
GATCTGACCGCAGGGCTCATAGAGGGAAGCGCCGAATACGTCGGAGGCGGCCGCGTAGCCGAGCATCGCCAGTGTATCGCTGAAAGGTTGATAGGTCATCCGGCCCTTCGAACTGTACGCCATTCCTCCCAGGATGTCGGCGTGGGTCCTGTCGTTGGCGACACCGTCGGCGACGATCGCCACCTGGCAGTCTTTGTTCTGTTTGAGAAACGCCTGCACCACGTCCTCCAGCAGTTCAACGCCCTTCTGGAAGGGATCGAGACGCGACGGCCAGAAAAAGAGGATCGCCTGGGGATCTACCTTTAAACCCATGCGTTCCTGGAATGCGGCGCGGTTCTCCTCTTTCGCCTTCATGAAGTCGTCGTTGGGACCATATCTTCTGACGAGATGGCGGCTCTTCTCCGGATACATCTGCGCGGAGGGCGCATTGATGATCGCCCGTGCCGAATCATGAAAGTATTTCTCCTTCACCTCCTGGCGCACCGAAGTGGGCACCAAGGGACGATCCTGGAAGTAGTCCTCGACGACCTCCTTCAGGAATTGCTCGCCTACGAAATTGATGAGGTTGGCGTTCTTGATCGCGGTGGCCTGACAGTCGATCGACCTTCTCCCGTTGTAGTCGGTGAAGTATACATACTTGGACATCTTGCGGATATTCACACCTTTCAGATAGTCCAGCGGGAGGTAGGCAGTGAAGACGTTATGTACCGTGTGCAGCAAGGGTACCCCCGTCGCCCTTGCATAGGCGCTGATGGCGCCGCCCGCCATCCAGTCATGACTGTGGATGATGAGCTTGCCCGCACTCTTCGCGCGAACGGTCTTGATTGTGTTGTTGACGATCTCCCGCTGGAACTCCGCCGCCGTGGCCAGTGGGTCCCCGGCGTAGGCGCTCAGATTGTCTTCGAAGATCGAGGAACTGACCAGGTGAATCTTCCCCGAATCGATTCGGTAACGGATCTCGCGCCACTGCCCCTCATCGATTTTCGCCTCTTTCTGAAAACGTCTTTTCAAATTAAGGGTCGCAAGCTGGACATCGTAGCCCCTCTCGATAAGACCCTCACAAAGTGCCGAGACGACCTCACCCTGGCCGCCGCTCTTGCCGGAGATGTATTTGGCCAACCCCCCCATATCTTCAGGAAGCCGGCCCGTCTCCGGTGTGATCATCAGAATTACCGTCTTCTCCTGCCGCTTCAGGATGTGGAAGCGCATGATCACCATCTGGAGGTCATCAATCTTGCGTGTCAGGATCATCGTGGGATAGGAGATCGAGCGGTCATAAGGATTGAAATAGGAGTGCACCGCGTTATCCTCGCCCATCCCTTCGTGCAGGAAATACACGTGGTCCGACGTCGTCAGGTGCCGCCACCTGGTGAGCAACGGCCCCCCTGCCTTCTTCGCCTCAACCTCCATATCCTCGATGTCCTTGAAGAGCTCATACTGCGTTGTATTACCCAGCCAACCGAAGGTATTTCTCCCCTTGTCCGCCCAGGACGACGTGGACAGGCCATGGATATCGGCGACGGGGCAGGCGCAGTCGCGAAAGCGCTCCGCCATTTCCGTGGGGGTTACCATGATAACGCTGTTGTGGCTCTCTAACGCCGCCGGCAGTTCCCGCCAGAAGTCGAATATCCCCTTGTCCTCCCAGATGTGCTCGCCGATGTGTTCGAAATCGTAGCCTAAGACCACCGCCTCGCCGTCGACGGCGGCTAGATTGGCGGCGTAGTCCTTTGGGGATATCCGCTGGTTGGGAAAACGGTATGCCACGTCGTCGCTCATCTCTCTGTTCCTGGGCAGAACGCAGAGTCTTTGACTCAGATCTTTAAAGATGGCGTTGGGCGAAACGAAACCGCTCGGCGTCACGTACATGTCATCGCGTTTCTCGCACAGAATCGAGGCGTATCCCATGTCGGCGACAACGGCTGCGATCTCGTTGTTGTACATGAGTTCCGTATTCCGGAAAGAGGTGGGCAGGATATCAAAAAGTCGCTGCATCATTTCACGGTGCATGGACACTTGATCACGGAATTCCTGCTTCAGTGGGTCCGCAAAAAGGCTGACCAGCGAATGGTAGTACGTTTCGTCCAGGCATTCCACCTGGCCGCCGGGTCTGCCGGCCCAGATCAGTTTCTGCAGGGCACCGATGCCCTCGGGGCGGTAATGGGTTGCCTGTTCAAGAAGAGTTCCCGACATCCCCAGGGTGATTTTGAAATTCGGGTAGGCGACGATCAATTTGTGGAACATCTCCGTCGCCGGCAGGTAGCATTTGTCGGCTACCTTCTGGAAGATCTCGCGGTTCCTGCTTTCCCACAAGAACCTGTCCCGTCGCGGGTCAAGGCGAAAGGGTTGGTGCAATTGAAAGTAGAACGTCACCAGGGGCATGGGATATCCTCCTCATCGGTAACTTATCTAGCCCGTTTACTGAAACCGGACGATGGTTATCTTCATCCTTTCGATTATCTTTTCACGGCAGATGCTACTTCGCCGGATGTAGTAACTGATCTCGACCGGCTCTCTTTTATTGATCTCTCGAAACGCCGTCCGTTTCTTAAACGGAAAGGCGTTCTTGAAGATCGGCTCTTCTTTCAGGACATCCTTCTCCTGCCCATTGCCATGAACGCAAAAAGGAATTTTTCGGTTCTTTGATGAAACCAGGAAACGACGTGTGTTTGATGCCGAGCAGCCACGGAAGAAAGTATAAGATCGCCTCTCCGTCCATGGGAGCCAACTCGGAGAGGGACTTCTTGCGGAAGCTGCTTTCTGACCATAGATCTTTCGGTTGTGCCGCAGCGTCCTTGCCGGTAACATGCATTTTTTCTCCACTTGCCCTTGCAGATACTTTACCGTGCCCACCGGACGAAGTCAACCCGACAAAAGCTGGGCCGCGGCGCCTTGACAGAGCCCGGACAATGCGTATAAATAGCTGTCATAAATGAAACGAAATTCTCCCGCAACTAAGTTAAACACACAACCCCTCTTGGGCAAAATCCGTTATCCAGCGGCCCTTCCTATCAGCGCCCGGAGACGTGACATCGTTCGGGCGATCAGGCAAAACCAAATTGTCATCAT
>JAQULV010000332.1 GCA_028718405.1 Smithellaceae bacterium | reverse complement strand
GCCGGATTGGAGTTGACCAGAACGATCTGGTAGCCCAGTTTCCTTAAAGCCTTGCAGGCCTGGGTGCCGGAGTAATCAAACTCGCACGCCTGGCCGATGACGATGGGGCCGGAACCGATAATGAGGATCTTGCTGATGTCGCTTCTCTTGGGCATGAATGTTCTTCTCCTTGGCCCGGATCGTACAGGGCGGACGTATTTTTCGCTTCCGCGTCGAAGGACTAAGGCCGGCGGTGCGACCTCCTCTTTACATGATTTTTATCGGACCTTCAATGCTTCCGGCAAGAAATTGTCTTATTACCGGATTATCGGAGGTTTCAATGACGTCGGGCGTCCCGCAGGCGATGATTCGCCCTTCGTGCAACATCGCGATTTTCTGCCCTATCCGGAAGATGGACTGGACATCATGGCTGATCACGACGCACGTCAGATCGAAGCTCCTCTGCGTGTCCATGATGAGTTGGTTCACCGCCTCGGTCATTACCGGGTCGAGACCTGTTGTCGGTTCGTCGAAAAGGACGATCTGAGGCCGGAGAGCGATGGCCCGGGCCAGCCCTACGCGCTTGCGCATGCCGCCGCTGAGCTCGGATGGCATCTTCGTTTCGACACCCTTTAATCCCACGACCCTGAGGCGTTCGGCCACGGTATCGCGTATCTCATCTTCTTTCATCTTCGTATGCTCCCGAAGCGGGAAGGCGACGTTCTCGCCGACCGTCATGGAATCGAACAGGGCCGCTTCCTGAAAGAGCATTCCGAACTTCTTCCTGATCTCGTTCAACTCGCGGTCATTGAGTTTTGTGATGTCAACACCGTCGATAAGGACCTGGCCGCTGTCGGGTTTGAGCAGGCCGATGACGTGCTTCAGCAATACACTTTTCCCGCCGCCCGATCTCCCGATGATGACGGTCGTTTTGCCCCTCTCGATTTCCAGGTTGAGGCCATCCAGCACCTTCTGGGGACCGAAGGATTTATGAACTTCGATGAGTCTGATCAAGGTTTGACTCCGGGCTCCTTACGCCGTCACTTGATTTTCTAAAACATGAGCGCCGTCAAGAAATAGTCGCTCACGAGGATGGCAACTGATGAGAGCACGACGGATTCCGTCGTTGCCCGGCCCACACCTTCGGCGCCTCCCTTGGTATTGAATCCTTTGTAGCAGCCGATCAATGATAAGATGAGGCCGAAGACGGCGGCCTTCACCAAACCGTTATAGATGTCGTTCAGGTCCACCAGTTTCGTGATGTTGGCCATGAAGACACCGGAGTTGATGTGGAGGAGATGCACCCCCACGAAGTATCCACCGACGATCCCCACGAAATCAGATACCACTGTGAGCATGGGCACCATGATAATGGCTGCGATCATCCTCGGGACGATGAGGTGTTTGACGGGATTGGCCGCCATAACGTAGAGGGCGTCGATCTGCTCGGTGACCCGCATCGTTCCCAATTCGGCCGCCATGGCGGAACCGCATCGACCGGTGATCATGAGCGCCGTGATGACCGGTCCTAACTCCCTGGTCATGCCCAGCGCCACGGTGGAGCCCACGAGGCTCTCGGCGCCGAACATGCGAAAGCCGTGGTAGCCCTGCAGGGCCATGACCATGCCGATGAACGTGCCTGTGAGGACGACCAGAAATATCGATCTCACCCCGACAAATTCCATCTGCTTGACGATGTCCTTCAGGCGAAAAGGGGGCCGCACGGACCAAGCCACAACGGAGACGAAAAGGACGGCAATACTGCCCGCCTCTTCCATGCCTCGCATCATGGTCTTACCCAGAAGGTCTAAGGCGGTGATGAAGTTTTTCACCTGGGGGGGACCTCTTATTGTCGCGCACCCTGGAAGGTGGCGGCGACTATCCGGTTAAGGTGAGACGGTCCCCCGGAGGCAAATGACGACCCCGGGAGACCATCGATTCCCTGTGTTAGAAGCCTACCGTGAGTGCGACGTAGGGACCGGTAAAAGCCGAATCCAGGTAGACATCCTTGTAGTCGATCTTGAGGGCGATGTGCCTGTAGCCCGCATTCAGGTCCAGGAACGGGAAAGGCGTCCAGGAAATATCGCCCAGCGCCTCGACGAAATAGTTGTCGCTCCAGCCGATGCCTGCCACTTTGGCTCTTGCCTCCAGGATGTTGGCGAGGATCCCGATGTGGGCTCCCAGTCCCACCATGGGGACGGGAAGCTGAAAGGTCTTCTCTGCTTCTGTCGAGCCTGATTTCATCTTCAGCGAGCCGTCCATGTACTTTATCTGGCCGATAGCGGAAAGGGAAAATCCCGCGAGCAGATTCTCGAAGTCGATCATATCAATCTTGTATTCCAGATCTAACATCTGCATGTTGAGGTCCGTCTCTACGTTTCCCGGCCCGAATGTCTGACCGTCAAACGTGATCGTTGCCGTGGTGTTAGTATCGCCGTCATAGTCGATGGGCGTGTACATGAGGCTCAGATGGTTCTTGCCGATACCGGCGTATGCTTCCACGGAGGGAACGTACTTGTAGCCTACACCCAACTGATCCTTCATGTTCTGCACCGTTCCCTGGACGCTGCCGGTATCAACCCTCATATCGGCGTTGAAAGTGGGAAACCACAGGTAGCCGCGGGCACCGATCTCGAAGGCGCCGGCCGGCGCAGCTAATCCCGCCAGTAAAAAGACAAAGGTGCATGCCACAAACATTTTTTTCATAATGCTGCCTCCTTTTATAGACTGAATGTTTGGAAAGATCGTATTGATGAAGATTCGGGCAACTATAATGTCATCCAGCCCGTTTGTAAAGTCCTTTGGCTCAGCGGTCCCAGAGGAAACTGACGCCGCTCTGGGGAAAGATCCAGTCTTCGTCGCTGATTTTAAGCCGGATACATTTGCCCTTGATTCTTTCCACTTCAGGGTAGGGGTGCTTTCCGGCGAAGAAGCCGATCTCTCGCACGTTCTTGAGCCCCGCCGCCTCGTAGTCGAAGGAGATCTCCATCCCGCGCGTGGGATAGACCAGATAAACGGAAAAGATGTTGTTGCTTTTGGCCTTCTTGGTGAGGATCTCGATTTCCATCTTAGCCGGGCGATTGAGCTT
>JAQULV010000331.1 GCA_028718405.1 Smithellaceae bacterium | reverse complement strand
CGATCCGGCAGGGGCTGCGAATCCCCGGGGATACGACAACACCGTCTGCGAGTTTCCGGTGACGGTCGTAGAAAAGCTGATCGAAGGAGCCGGCGAGAATCTCTACATCGATCTCCCCAAACTCAAGACCCATTCCATGGCCGGGGTCACGCTGGGCGTGAAGAACCAGTGGGGTCTTCCCATCCACACCAGCCGCGGGTTCGATCACAACTACAACCTCTTCTCAAAGCTGGCCGACGTTCTCTCGATAATCAAACCCGACGTGACACTCATCGAGGGCGTCGAGGGCACGATCTACGGTCATTACCCGGTCACCGCCCTGGCGGATACCTGCGTGAAACCTTTCCGGGTTTTGATCGGAAGCAGAAACGTCGTGGCGGCGGACATCGCCGGCAGCGCCATCTTCGGGCTCACGCTCGATGACGTTCCTCATCTGAAGGAGGCGGTGGCGCGGGGACTGGGCGACGGCGTGAACGGACCCGATGACGTCGAACTGTCCGGCGACATCCACTCGCTCAAAGGAATCGACCTTTGCGGCGATATGCCCGTCTCAGGAAAATATCCGACCGACCTGTACGATTCGTTTCCCGCGGACGTGCCGATGATCATCGGCAAGACCATGGCCTGCCGCGAGGGCTGCATGAACAACCCGCGGACACTTCTGCAAGTCCTGCATCACGACTATAAAGGGAAGGGCGGCTGGACGCTGATCATGGGTAAGGGGTTCGATACCGCCGAAATCGACGCCATCAAAGGCCCGGTTCTGATTGCCGGCCACTGTGCCATCGAAGAGATCGGTGAACGTCTGATCGGAAGGTTGGGGCGCAACCGCGTCTATCTGACGGGGGAGTGCAACGATCTGTGCTCGACGGCCAACGCCATGTGCCACTTGATGAAAGTGAGTCCCATGGCCTTCGTTCCGCGCAACCTCCCCGGCGCTCTTTTAGCCTTCGGCCTGGCGCCGGTTCTGGGCTCGACGTCGCGTGTGCCGCATCCCTTCTGTAATATCGTGAAGGTCGTCTGAGGCAGAGTTACATATTTTCAGTTCTTTCCCGGCTCCCAAGGGGTGAGACGGGGAAGCCAGCGGCTGACGTGACGGCAGTACTCCTCGTACTCAACACCGAAGCGTTTCTTCAGTCCCTTCTCCTCCACCAATGGAAAGTAGATCGCATTTCCCATAAAGAAGATCCCCGCCCAGCACGCAAGATACCAGGATTGCAGAAGCAGAGATTCGGCGATAAGCATCAGCACCACACCCATTATCATCGGATTTCTCACGTAACGGTAAGGTCCCCGAACCACAAAATGCCGGGGCGGGTCCCACGGGGCGGGAGTTCCTTCTCCGAAACGCTTGAAAAGCGAGGAACTCCGGGCGCTGAGTGCAAAGCCCGCGGTACCGACTATCACAGCCGCCCAGAAAGAGAGAACTCCCGGTCCGGCGACTTCAATCCCCTGCCAGCCCGTCGTGGACCAGATGATCAGTGCCGGGATGAAAATAACAACCATCCCCGGAAGTGCAACAAGTGCCGTCAGCCAGCGGAGAACCATTCTCCCTCCTTTTTGCTCTAGCCCTTCTCCGCTATCGCCTTGAAGAAGGTGTAGCAGAAGACGCCGTCGGGTTCCGTCGTCCGGTAAAGGTCCCTGATGCCCTGGTCGAAAACATCCGCCGTGATTATCCCCGCAGACAGTGCGGTCTCGCGGACACCCTCGATCATGGCGGTGAAGGTCTTCTTCGTGAATCCTTCCACCAGCTCGGGTCTTCCGGCATCTACATACACCAGCCGCGGCGAGACGAAGGGCTCTTTATAGCCGGCCGCGGTGAGCAGCGGATAGAGTTCCCTTCCGATCAGCGCATTGCCCCCCGCACGTCTCTGGAGTTCCACCTGGCAGTCGATTGCCTGCCGTGCCGGAGCACTGTCCGGGTTGAAGTAGGCGGAGCCGTGGTCTCCCTCTATCACCGTAATCGTTCCTTTGGGCTTGATGAGCTTCTTCAAAATCTTCAGCGCGTCCACGGGACGCGCGAGATGTTCCAGAACGAAGCACACGAAGACATGATCGAAGGATTCCGGCGCGAAGGGGAGATGAAAGATATCAGCCTGCTGAAAGCGGACGTTGGACATCCCCAGGATTTTAGTCTTTGCCTTAGCGTCCGCCAGGGAGGCCTCGGAGATGTCGATGGAGATAAAAGTCGCCTCGGGGCTGTTCTGACAAAGGGTGACGGTTTGCGCCCCAACACCGCAGCCAGCTTCCAGAACCTTGCTTCCCGCCGGATAGAAGGTATCGGCGTGGAGCAGCTCGACCAGCGTCTGCGCCTGGTCCTGCAAACGCATATTTTCTCTTCTATCGTAGCCGTGGACGTAAGAGTCCCGCATCAAATTCCTCCGTGTTAGCGATAAGGAGAGTAATAGTTTTAGCGCAGATTTCAATCAGAACTGATCGACTGAAGCACAAAAATACCGCCTATGAGGTCTTGCGCCTACCAAGTATCCGTGGCGGCTTAGTCGTTTGAAGTATCTTCTTTGTCTTCTTCCCGAATACGTGCAAGTGCTACTCTGCTCCAGCTCTGAAATAACTCAAAAGCACTTTCCCCGCCAATACCTGTAATGGATTCCAGAGTCCATCTGCCGTCTGGGTCCAAAAACTCATGTGCCCAATCTACCCCTTCGACAAACGCCTCATGATCACAATTGAATGAAAATGGCCAGGAAACTTGAATTACACCTGATACTGCAAATATTACCCCAAGGGCAAACCCTTGTACCTTTGTATTCCAATCAAACCATTCTCCGGTGCGTCTATGACTAGATAGCAGCTGGTGTAATGTTTCTTCTGCTGTTTTCCCAAATAGTCTCGAGTAGAACACCAAGTGAAGCCGACTCGGAGAACCTGTTCCGAGATTAGCAAGCCGACTAAGAGGTGTGGTTGAAATCCCTATTTTTATGGACTTAGGGTCTTCGCAGTAAATAAAGTAAAGCCCTTCGACAAGTTCACCATCTACAGAAAATCCTGTCTGTGGACCGAACAAAATCCATTCTCTGTCGAAATTTCTCACGTCTACTCAGAGACCCTGCTG
>JAQULV010000330.1 GCA_028718405.1 Smithellaceae bacterium | reverse complement strand
TATTCCCCTGGCCTTTTCTGAGAACAACAAGATCGGAATCGCTTCTGATGGAGGCCGAGAGATAGACTTCCCGCCAACGGAGATACCTTTCGTAGTCGAAGCCGCCGGGATTTTGAAAGTTGTGGATCCTTTTCAGCCGGGCCTTGAATCGCACGTAATCGCCGTAGTCCAGTTTAGGGGCACCTTCTATGGAAAGAAGAATCTTTCCTTTACAAGGTATCGAATCTCTTGCCCGGAGACGTCTTTCCAAGAGAATGACGGCTTCGGTCTTGTCCGTCTCGAATTGAGGCGCCGTGCAGACGGTGCCTTCGAGAATCATCTTTTCGCCTTCATAATTTCCGAGGATATGGTTTGAGGAAAGAGAAGGCTGAAGGTAACGATTGATATCTATTACCCCTGCGAAAAACAGGAGGCCGAAAAGGCACGGTATGATCAGACGTCTCTGGGAACGCACGCCATATAAAAGAAGGAAGAGGATGGGAATGATGGCGATCAGAATCGGCGCATTCGGAATAGGGATCGATGAGGCGACGACAATTCCCGCCACGAAAGGAAGCAGGAGCATCACAAGAGGCATATTCCTGACCATGACGCTACTCCTTGCTGAGAGGTGAGGCAACCGACTTAATCCCCCGCCGGCTTTTTCTCAACGCGTCGTGGATTTAATTTGCAAAATAATATAACATGCCACGCGCATGAGAGGTCACGTAATGGCAAATATGGCCGTTGACCAGCAAAAAAGGATCCAGCTGCTCATCCTTGGACGGGTAATTATAGCGTTTCTTATCCTGGGTTCGGCCGTCCTATTGGAGAAAGGGAACGCTGCCTTCATAGCGTCGCTGTCACCGTCATACATCTATGGCGTTATGGGAGCTGCCCTTTTGCTGTCGATGCTTTACCTTCTTCTGCTCCATACCATAAGGAGCGCTGCTTTCAATGTTTATCTTCAAGCCTCTGTCGATGTTATTCTGATCACGGTCCTGGTCTATGCGACAGGAGGGATAAGGAGCAACTACGGTGCCCTTTATCCGCTGGTCATTATCTATTCCGTCCTTTTCCTTTACAGAAGCGGAGGCGGGATTATCGCCTCCGCTTCCAGTATTTTCTATGGTCTCCTGATGGATTTTGAGTATTACGGCCTCATCCATCCGCCGTCCGTTTCGGCAGCGCAGGAGAGCCAGTACGGAGCGGGTTACGTCTTTTCGAGAATTGCCATCCACATTTTTCTTTTTACGTAATCACGCTGCTGGCCAGCTTCGTCGTGGAACAGGAGCGTAAGACGCGCGTGCTCCTGGAGGAGAAGGAGAACGCCTTCGACCGTCTTGATCTGCTGCATAGAAGGATTATCGAGTCCGTAAATACAGGCATCATGACGACGGATCTTGCCGGCAAAATCAAGTCTTTCAACCGCGCTGCGGAGCAGATCACGGGCCATCGCTTTGCTTCGGTAGAGGGACAACCAATGTACTCGGTATTCCCCGCCTTCGAGGATTCCAAAGCAAACGTAGTCCTCCGGGGCCACGACGGCAGCGAGATCTATCGTCGCGAGATAGAGTTCGCCACGGGTGATGGTGCGAGGCTGATCCTTGGCTTTTCCATATCGCCCCTGCGTGATGCAGAGTCCGTGAGGATAGGAGATATCTTCATCTTCCAAGACTTAAGCTCCATCAAGAAGATGGAGAAGGAGATGGAGAACAGCCGCCGTCTCGCTTTCATCGGTTCCATGTCCGCGGCTTTTGCCCATGAGATTCGAAATCCTCTGGCATCTATCAGCGGGTCGGTCCAACTGCTTCGCAAGGATCTCCAACTGAGCAAAGGCGACGAAAGGTTGATGGAGATAATCTTGCGGGGCAAGGAACAATTGGAAAGCTTCATGAAGGATTTTCTCCTGCTGGCTCGGCCTACTCCCGGGACACGGGAATATGTCGATGTGGTGGAACTGACCGAGGAGGTCTTGAATTCCCTTACTTATCTTCCGGACTGGACTGACGATATCGAGGTGATCAAGACCTTCGCCCCGGACACCAAGGTCTTTGCCAACCGCACGGAGATCAGACAGATCGTCTGGAATTTGATGTTAAACGCGATCCAGGCGATGCCGGGGGGGGGACAACTGACCGTAGACGTGCAAAATGTTCAAACGGCCAAGGATGGTCATGTGGCGCTTCGGGTCTCGGATACGGGAGATGGGATCGATGCCGAGGCTCAGGACAAGATATTTGAACCTTTCTTTACGACCAAGGAATACGGAACAGGCCTGGGGCTTGCCATCGTGCTCCGGATCGTCGAGAATTACCGCGGTTCGGTTCAGGTCGTCAATAACTCGCCGCGGGGGACTATATTCGTAATCAGCTTGCCGATCGGAGGGCCATCGTAGTGCTCGAGAGGGTTGAAAAAATAGTTGGGGAAGGACATATGTCAAAGATATTGGTTGTCGATGATGACAAGGGGATGAGGGAATTCATGGAGATTCTCCTTTCCCGCGAGGGATACGATGTCACGGTTTCCGCCGATCCCGTTAAGGCCCTTAAACTCTGCAAGAAGGGCGCCTTCGACCTCATCATTACCGATCTCAAGATGCCCAAAATGGACGGCATCGAGTTCCTGAGATCTGTCAAGGACGCGTCGCCGGAATCGGTAGTTATCCTCATTACGGCCTATGCCTCTGGAGAGACGGCGCTCCGCGCTATGCAGGAAGGCGCCTACGATTACATAGAGAAGGATTTTGACGTTGAGGACATAAAGAAGACCATCGTGCAGGCGCTCGCCAAGAAAGGGATTAAGCGGGAAGACGCCCGTTTTCTGAAGGGCGTGGAAGACGATCTCCGCTTCGGCAGCATGATCGGCAAGAGCAAAGAGATGTTAAAGATATATTCCACTGTGAAGAAGGTGGCGGAAACAACGGCCAACATTCTTATCCTGGGGGAGAGCGGCACGGGGAAGGAATTGGTCGCTAAGGCTATACACGAAAACAGTCCGCGGTCGAAGATGCCCTTTGTTGTGATCAACTGCGGCGGTATACCGGAGAATCTCTTGGAGAGCGAGCTCTTCGGTTACATGAAGGGTTCTTTCA
>JAQULV010000329.1 GCA_028718405.1 Smithellaceae bacterium | reverse complement strand
GGCGGGTCGTGTGAAGGTGGGCCAGCTTGTGGAAAGAAAGCCGCTGGCGGGCCAGGGCATCATCCAGAAACTTGGATACTGAACCAAGAAATGTACTTCTTCAGGGGGCCCCAAGGGCCCCCTTTTTTTATCAGGAGAGTTTCTTCGCCTCGTCGATGAGCATGATGGGGATCTCGTCTTTGATCTCATAGAGGAGCTTGCACCGGTCACAGATGAGACCGTCTTCCCGCTCGGTGAGACGAAGCTCCCCCTTGCACTGCGGACAAACCAGGATATCGAGAAGTTCCTTCTGTAGAGTCATCTCAGTTCCTTCCTTTCATCTTTTCTTCCACCGCCGCGAACACCTCGTCCACCCCGATTCCCCGCATGCAGTCCATCTTCTCGCAATTTTTCTTGAAGCAGGGAACGCAGGGAAGGCTCTTTTGCAAAACGGTATGCCCTGCGCCGTAAGGCCCCGTGCGGCGCGGATCCGTGGGGCCGAACAGCGCGATGACCGGCGTCCCCGTGGCGGCGGCCAGGTGCATGGGCCCGGAGTCCGTGGTGACGACGAGCGCTGCCCGCCTGTAGAGTGCGGCCAGATCCTTGAGTGTCGTCTTACCGCCCAGGTTTACGGCATTTTCCTTCATCAAGTTTCCGATCCGCATAAGCGGCGCCGCGGCACCGCCCGTGAGAACAACCTTGACACCTAAACGCGAAATCATCATATCACAAAGGGCCGCGAATTTCTCGTCCGACCAGAGCTTCGTCTTCCAGAGGGCGACGGGGCTTACGGCGATAAAGCGTTCTCCTGAAGCGATGCCCGCTTCCTTAAGAAGGGCTTCAGTGCGTCGTTCGTTTTCGAAGGCGACGGGGATGAGAAATTCCGGTTTGGAAACATCGGCGCCGAGGTAACGGGCAAAATCCAGGTAGCGGTCCACGGCGTGCTTTTCCATGTCCTCGGGGATCCGCTCCGTATAGAAAAGCCCACTCAATTCCTGAAGGCTTCTGTAGCCGAGTTTCCTCTTTCCCCGGCAAAGACCCGCGAGGACCGCACTTTTAAAAAGCCCATGGAAATCGATCACGAGATCGTAGGGGCGACTCCGGAGCGCGCCCGTGAGTTCCCTCATCTCGGCGACGACCGCGCCGATATTTCCTCCGCGCAGCTTTCCCGCCCAGCCCTTGCGCGTCGAGACGATGACGGAATCGAGATAGGGGTGGCCGACGACGAGATCCGCGGCCGCCTGTTCGACGACCCAGGTGATATGAGCCTGCGGGAAGCGCTTCCTTAAGGCGCTAAGCGAGGGCAGCGTGTGGATCACGTCGCCGATGGCGCTCAGCTTGACAATAAGGATGTTCATCGGGAACCTTCCCCCATAATCCATAAGACGGCCGCCAGCAGATCGGAGGCTACATGATCGGGCTTCACCTCGCCCGCTTCCTGCTCCTTTCCGTAGCCGGTGTGCACGAGTATCGCCTTTACGCCCGCCAAGCGCGCCATAGCTATGTCCTTCAGAGTGTCCCCCACCATGAAGGAAGAGCCGAGATCGATATCGAGATCCGTCGCCGCCTGGAAGAGCATCCCCGGCGCGGGTTTCCGGCATCCGCAGACACGCACGTGCTTTCCTTTCCCCTCCGTGGGATGATGGGGACAGTAGTAGAAGGCGTCGATGCGGGCGCCTTGCGCAGCCAGCTCGCTGGCGAGCTTGGCGTGAACCGTCTGCAAAAACTCCTCGCTGAAGCGCCCCCGGGCAACACCCGACTGGTTCGTAATGACCACGGCCAGCATCCCGCTCTCGTTGATCAGGCGAATCGCCTCGGCGGCGCCATCGATGAGCTTCAAAAGCGAGAGGTCATCGAGATAGCCCACCTCCTCGTTGATCGTGCCGTCACGATCCAAAAAAATGGCCCTCTTCACTGCGTCCCTCCCCCGATCAGCCTGCGGGCCGGATCAAGGACATCGGCGAGCGTAATGAGATCCATGCAGATGAAATCCTTGGGGCAGGTCTTCTTCAGGCAGGGGCTGCAGGGGACGTCGCGATGTACCACGATGCTTTTCTCCCCCACCGGCGAGGTCGCCACGGGATTGGTGGAGCCGAAGATGGCGACAGTCGGGATGTTCAGCGCACCCGCCACGTGCATGAGTCCCGAGTCGTTGGAGATGAAAAGATCGCAGGACGCGATCAGCGCCATGGCGGTCTTCAGATTCGTTGCCCCGGCCAGATCGAGGAAATGGTGGCGCGCCGCCTTCTGTACCGCCGCGGTGCTTTCTTGATCGGCCTTGCTTCCAAAGAGGATCACATGAGCGCCGCATTCGTCGGCAAGGGCGTCGGCCACGGCGGCAAAGCGTTCCGGATACCACTTCTTGGCCGGACCGTAGGTCGCGCCCGGGGCAATGCCGATCAGCTTTCTCGCACCCGTCATCTTGTGTGTTGCGAGCACCTCGTCCGCCAGGGCCCGGTAGTCTTCGCCCGGCCGCAGAGAGACATCGGACCCCGCGGAGACGCAACCCAGGGCTTTGACCATCTCCAGGTAGTAATGAATCTGGTGGAGTTTGCGGATCGCGGCAGTCCTTTGGACGGAGTGCGTGAGCAGCGCCCCGCGGGCGTCGGAATTGAACCCGGCCCGGGTGGGAATCCCCGCCAGACGCACAATGATCGCGGCCTCGATGGCGTTTTGCAGAAGGATCGCCATATCGAACCCGCGCTCCTTCAATTCCCCGGCGAGGCGGAATTTACCAGCGACGCCGTCGTGCCGCCCGGGGCTGGCAAAGGTTATCACCTCGTCCACGTCGGGGCAGATCCGCATCACCTCGGCCACCCAGGGCTTGACCAAAACGGCGATGTGCGCTTCGGGATAGGTCCTCCGGATCGCGGCGATGGCGGGAAGGGTCATCACCACATCCCCGATCCAGTTTGTCCCGCGGATGAGGATTCTCCTTACGCCCTGTGTGGGCAAACTCTTTTTGCCTCTTACCTCTAACATAGAAATCCTGACTGGAGCCGCAGATATCGCTCCGCGTCTATTTTTCCACCTGCGAGTGTTTTGTCTTCCAACGTTGATGCACCCAGAACCACTGATCGGGATAACGTCGCACCTGCTTTTCGATG
>JAQULV010000328.1 GCA_028718405.1 Smithellaceae bacterium | reverse complement strand
CTCAGCGTCATCAACCGTCTAACCGGCGAAAATCCTCCCATTCCGCCTGAGTTTCATCCGTTCATCGAGGAAGGAATAAGAGAGGCCAGTCTCAGCGGGACGATTGCAGGCTATCCGGTCACAGACGTGAGAATCATTATCATAGGTGGTGGCTACCGCGAGGGAGAATCATCGTCCTTGGGATACAAGATCGCTGCGTCCTCGGCTTTCCGTGATGGCTGTCTGCAAGGGGAACCCGTACTCCTTGAACCGATCATGAGCGTAGATATCATTACCCCCAGCGAATTCATGGGCGAGGTTATAGGCGATATCAACGCCCGCAAGGGAGAGATACATGCGGTAAAACCCAAGGGAGTGGTGAGCGAGATCGAAGCCAAGGTCCCTCTTAAGCAAATGTTTGGCTATTCAACGGATCTGCGTTCCGCGACCCAAGGGCGAGCCGTCTTCACTATGCGCTTCAGCGCTTATGACAAGGGCTGAATTTATGTCGTCTCTCGTCAGAATACTTAGAGGCTTAAGACGATTTGGTCGGGAACGCCTGGTCCTGGTTTCGATAGTCACTTTGTTGATAATCTTCGCCAGTGCCGCTGGCGTCTATTACTTTGAGCAGACGAGTGAAGGATCGAATATTTCTTCTTTTTGGGATGGCGTCTGGTGGGCCATCGTTACGATGGGCACGGTCGGATATGGCGACAAGTACCCCGTCTCGATCGGAGGCAGGGTCGTCGGACTACTCTTGATCTTCTCCGGTGTAGGGCTGATGTCGCTCTTTACGGCGACGATCGCCTCGATGTTCGTGGAGAAGAGGATAAGGGAGGGAAAAGGATTGGACACCATCAAAGACAAAGACCACATCGTGATTTGCGGCTGGAATCAACATACGGAAGAAGTACTGCAAGGGCTCACCGCTTACGGCTCTCTGGAAGAGGCAAGGGTTGTTCTGATCAACGAGTTATCCGTCGATGATATCGACGCCCTGAGAATGAAGTACGCAAAATACGATCTCCGCTTTCTCCGGGGCAATTACGTCCATGAGGACGTCCTGCTTCGGGCCAATATCGCCCGAGCCCGCTTCGCTCTGATCATGGCTGATATATCGGGAGGACAGGCCGAAGAAAGAATAGATGAGAGAACGACCTTAACGGCCTTGGCTATTAAATCCATCGCGCCTCAGGTGAAGATCATCGCGGAGTTGCTCGATCACGAGAACAAGCCCCATCTCAAGCGTGCCAACGTCGATGAGATCATCATCCGCGGAGAGCACGTCGGGGCACTGCTCGCCAGCGCCGTCAATTCACCCGGATTGCCTCGTGTTTTTTCGAGCGTCCTGTCTCTGGGAGACACGAGCAAATTGAGGAGATACGAGGTCCCAAAGCAGTTTGTGGGGCGCAACTTCCGCGAGTTGTCCTCCTATTTTCGGGAACGGCATCAGGCGATCCTGATCGGCTTTCTCAAAGAGAAACAGAAAGTGCGTGTCGAGGATATCCTATCTGATAACAGTTCTGCCATCGACAGCTTTATCCGCGAGAAGATTAAAGAGGCCAAAAAGGATTTCTTTTATGAAAGCGACGAATCAAGAGTAGTCATCAACCCCGATGATAATTATATTATCGGCATTAATGATTTTGCTGTTGTGCTTTCGGGGAATAACCAGAAGAAGGATCGAGGGAACAAATGAATAGAGACATCGCTCTGCTGCAGGAAACAGAGTTGTTCAGCGGCCTGAGAATTGAACAGATTGCAAAGGTCCTGGACATCGCCAAGAAAGTAGACTTTGCTGCGGAGGAGATCGTTATGCGGGAGGGCGACGTCGGCGACGAGATGTATGTCATCTTGAATGGAACGGTTGAGGTCGTGAAGAGCCTCATCCTGAGCAGCATCTATGAAGACGAAGAGGCCGAAAAGAAGAACAAGGTATTCACGCGTCTAGACGAGAAGAACCATGCGGTGTTCGGCGAGATATCCTTGCTGGAGGGACAAAAGCGCACGGCCACAATCAAGACGGTGACCGATTGCTCTCTATACAGGATAAGCAGAAATGATTTTCTGGCTCTCGCTGGCAAGGATCCGGAACTGGGATTCGGAATCATGTTCAATCTGGCCAAAATACTGGCTGCCAGGCTGAGAAAGGCCGACGACGATACTATAAAACTTACCACTGCCTTAAGTATTATTGTGAAGGAATCCTGACGCCGCAACGATTCGTGATATGTCAGAAAGAAAGACCAGCAACGACAATTCGCCGAAGGTAACATTTCTGGACAAAGACAAGTTACTCCAGAGCATTTTCCGGATCAGTGCGTCACTTACGGCTCCCTCCAAGCTCGAAGATATTCTGGCAAAGATACTCGACGAAGTGGTCGATACTATAGGTTTCGACCGTGGTATCATTCGTCTGTTCGACCATACAAAGCAGAACCTGGAAACGAAAGTGGTGAAGAACTATCCGCCCGAGGGAGCGGCAAAGGTATTTTCCACCCCCCTAAATATGGATCTTCACGACTGCATCTCGACGCGGGTTGCTAAGACCGGAGAACCCATCGCCATTGAAGATGCCACTACTGATCAAAGGATTACCGATACGGATCGGATGCTCACGAACATATATAATCGGGGGTCGATATTCTGCGCGCCGCTGAAAACAGGTGACGACGTGATAGGGATTATTGCCGCCTGGTGCGAGGAAGAGACGAAGTTCTTTCCGGAAGAGATAAATCTCTTCCTAACCTTTGCGAATCAAATAAGCATCATCATCCAGAACGCCATGCTCTTCGAGAATAATGCGGAGAAGATCAGGCAGTTGATGCTGCTCCAGGAGGCGGTCTCGGAGATGAACTTTAACTATGTCTTGGACGACCGGATCCTCGACATCCTGATCCAAAGCGCCCAAAAGGTTTCCGGGGCGGAGAAGGTCCTCGTTTATTTTCTGGATATTGAGAGAAATCGCTGTTTCATAAAAGATGAATCCGACATCCTGATTGAGGGTGAGACGGAGTGTGAGAAGCGCATAAAGAGCAGCATCATAGAGCGGGCAATCAAAACGAACGGGATCATCGTCCGTAAACCGCCTTATGACAATTCTCTGACGTCG
>JAQULV010000327.1 GCA_028718405.1 Smithellaceae bacterium | reverse complement strand
AAGACAAGTGCGCCGTCGACCTGGCCCGGTTCTTCATGGACTTCTGCCAGGACGAGTCCTGCGGTAAGTGTACCCCCTGCCGCGAAGGCACGAAGAGGATGCTGGAGATCCTGACCAACATCACGTTGGGCAAAGGCAAGCCCGGCGACATCGAACTGCTTCAAGAGATGGGCAGTATCATTAAAGACTCGGCCCTCTGCGGTCTCGGCCAGACGGCACCCAACCCGGTGCTTTCGACAATCCGTTACTTCCGCAAGGAATACGAGGAGCACATCTTCGAGCACCGCTGCAACGCGACGGTCTGCTCTGCTCTGTTCAAGTCACCCTGTCAGCACACCTGCCCCGTCGGCATGGACGTCCCCGCTTACATCGGGCTCATCCGCGCCGGCCGCTTGGAAGATGCTTACAAGGTGATGCTGCGCACCAACCCGTTCCCGTCCGTATGCGGCAGGGTCTGCGATCACAAGTGCCAGACAAAGTGCCGCCGCGGTAAGATGGACGAGCCGGTTGCCATCAAGTTCTTGAAGAGATTCATCACCGACAACGTCGCCCGTCCGAAGGTCGAGGCCGTTCCGGTTACGCGCAAGGAAAAGATCGCCGTCGTCGGCGCCGGCCCCGCGGGGCTGACCGCCGCCAGGGACTTGGCACTGCGCGGTTATGCCGTGACGATCTTCGAGGAACTTCCGACCCCGGGCGGAATGCTCCGCTGGGCGATCCCGTCGTACCGTCTCCCCAGGAACATCCTGGACAAGGAGATCGACGACATCCGTGCCCTGGGCGTTGAGATCAAGTGCAACACCCGCGTGGGCAAGGACGTCACGCTTGACAAACTCGCCAAGGATTTCGACCTCGTCTACCTGGCTCCCGGTGCACACAAGAGCCAGAAGATGAACGTTCCCGGCGAAGACCTGAAGGGCGTCTACGGTGGCGTGGAGTTTTTGAGAGACTTCAACGCCGACGAAGAGGCCTGGCAGAAGGGCAAGAAGAAGCTGGGCGCCAAGGTGGCCGTCATCGGCGGCGGTAACTCCGCGATCGACGCCGCCCGGTGCGCTCTCCGTCTCGGCGCCGACGTAACCATCGTTTATCGCCGCGAGCACAAAGACATGCCCGCCGCCGTGGAAGAGATCCATGCCGCCGAACAGGAAGGCATCAAGATCGAATTCCTGGCCGCCCCCGTGAAGATCGAGGGTAAGGGCGGTAAGGTCACGGGCATCACCTGCCAGAAGATGAAACTGGGTGAGTTCGACAGAAGCGGTCGCAAGAAGCCCAACGCCATCGCAGGCTCCGAGTTCACGCTGGATGTGGATGCGGTCATCGCGGCCATCGGTCAGGTTCCCGACATGTCCTTCGTAGACAAGAAGAGCGGCATTTCCGTCAACAAGTGGGATTGCTTCGATCTGGCCAAGGGAAGCGACTCCCAGACCACCAATCCGAAGTTCTATGCCGGCGGTGACGCCGTCACAGGACCGGATACCGTCATCGGCGCCGTGGCCGCCGGTCATCAGGCTGCCGAAGACATCGACCGGGATATCCGGGCGAAGAACGGCGAGCCAGCTTACGAGGTACCTGCCATCGAGCAGATCGACATCCCCATGATCATCGAGGAGGATTCCGTCGAATCCCCGCAGACCTTCATGATGGAGCTCGAAGCGGCCATGCGTAAGACCGGGTTCGACGAGGTGGAGATCGGCTTCAGCATGGAAGAAGCCGCCAAGGAAGCCGCCCGCTGTCTGCGCTGCGATGCGGAAGTTTAATCCGCCTTGTCCATATGAAATGAACAAGAGATTGAATGGAGGAAGACAATGTCATTAGTGAATCTGACCATAGATAACAGAAAGGTAGCAGTGGAGCCGGGCATGACCGTTCTTGCGGCGGCCAAGCAGGCCGGGATTACGATCCCCACTCTCTGTGCCTGGACCGAAATCAACCATACTCCCGGCGCCTGCCGGGTCTGCGTGACCGAGGTAGAAGGTCAGCGCAACCTGGTCGCCGCCTGCGTATTCCCCGTAGCCGAGGGGATGGTCGTAAAGACCAATACCGAGCGGGTCCGCACGGCCCGCAAACTGGTGGTGGAGCTTCTGCTCTCCAACCATCCTACGGAGTGCAACTTCTGCATCAGAAACGGCAACTGCGAACTGCAGAAGGTTGCCGAACAGGTGGGGATAAAGAGGGTCCGCTTCGAGACCCCCGACTTCCCCAAGGAAGGCATGATCGATCGCTCCAGTCCTTCGATCGTCCGCGACAGCAGAAAGTGCATCAACTGTCACCGCTGCGTGACGGTCTGCGAGTCCATCCAGACGGTGAGCGTGCTGACGCCCGCCGACCGCGGCAGCGACGTCCGGGTCATCCCGGCCTTCGATCTGCCCCTGGTGGAATCGAATTGCGTCGCCTGCGGCCAGTGCGTCCTGGCCTGCCCGGTGGGTGCGCTCTACGAGAAGGACGACGTCGACGCCGTTTGGGCGGCCCTGCAGGACCCGACCAAACACGTCATCGTTCAGGAGGCCCCGGCCATCCGCTCCCACCTGGGAGAGGAATTCGGGATGCCGGTGGGAACACTGGTCACGGGTAAGATGATCGCGGCCCTGAGAAAACTGGGCTTTGATAGGGTATTCGACACCAACTTCACCGCCGACCTCACGATTATCGAGGAAGGCAACGAGCTTCTGAAGAGGGTGAAGGAAGGCGGGAAGCTTCCCATGATCACTTCCTGCAGCCCGGGCTGGATCAAGTTCTGCGAGCACTTCTACCCCGATCTGTTGGAGCACCTCTCCACCTGTAAGTCGCCGCAGCAGATGTTCGGCGCCCTGGCCAAGACCTACTACGCCGAGTTTTCCGGCATCGAGCCGAAGGACATCGTGTCCATCTCGATCATGCCCTGCACGGCGAAGAAGTACGAGGCCCAGCGACCCGAGATGAACAGCAGCGGCTTCCGCGATGTCGACTACGTACTGACAACCCGTGAGCTCGCCCGTATGATCAAGGAAGGCGGTATCGATTTCGTGAACCTGCCCGATGAGGACTACGACGCTCCCATGGGCGAGTACACCGGCGCAGCCACGATCTTCGGCGCCACCGGCGGCGTTATGGAGGCAG
>JAQULV010000326.1 GCA_028718405.1 Smithellaceae bacterium | reverse complement strand
ACCACTCCGTATGAACGCGGCTGACACTCGCAATGATATCCACATCCTCATCAGCGGCCACGGAAAGGATATCGATGCGGGCAAGACGAACGTCGCTCTGAAGGTTGTCGGCCAGAGCCGCGTCCAACGCCGAGAGCCCCCGTCCCCGGGGGAAGTAGTGGTAATACGTTCCCACGGTGTCCGCCACGGCATGAATCCTCTTGAGCTGCTGATCCACGAGGATCTTGTCCAGGGCCTTGAGTTGAATCCAGCCCCAGATGCCCATGGTGAGGGCAAGTCCCAGGATGGTCACGATGAGCAAACGGGTCCGTACGGTCATGAGTCAGTCCAATTTTATTGGTGGCGATTATACAGAGTTGTGGGCGATCCGCATAGAAAAAACAAGGCGTGAAGTTTCCTTCACGCCTCGTTTTTGTTGAAGATGTTGACCAAACTTATTTGGCGGGGGCAGCCGGAGCAGCGGCCGGGGCCTTCTCTTCGACCTTCTTCTCGGCCTTCTTGACGGCCTTCTTCGCCTTCTTCTTCTTCACGACCTTCTTCACTTCCTTCTTCACCTCTTTAGCCGGGGCAGCCTTCTCGGCGGCCGGAGCGGCGGCGGGGGCGGCGGGGGCCTGAGCAAAGGCCGACGCGCAGAACAGGAAGCTGACCGCAACTGCAAATACCATCAAACGTTTCATTCTCTTTCTCCTTTTCAAATTGTTATGAATCCATCTCCCTCTCTGGGAGACTCACCAAACCTACATCCAGCCGACGCTACCTTGCCGGTCGTGCTTTTCCGGGCGGAACCGTTCTCTTTACCGCTCTCTTTATTACCTTGGTGACGCTGCCCGCGACGTTGCTGCCGTCCTTCTCCGTATAGGCAACCTTCACCTTGTCGCCGACATGCACGGAGGCAGGACTTACCAAGGTAAACTCCTTACTTTCCGTGTTTCCCTTGACCCGCTGTTCGATCCTGAGATAGGTATCGGTCAACTCCGCCACCGTTCCCGTCGCCACCATGCGGGCTGCTCTGGCTTGCACCGCCGGGGCGCCTGCTCCCGCTGGCGATGCTCCTTCCGCCCAAGCGGGACCGCAAACACCAAGCAGGCAAACAAGCAATGGGAGCAGTAAACGTTTCACCGACGCCTCTCGTCTTTTTCCCGGACCGGCGCAGACCGCACCTCGCCGGGAGTCCTCTGCCTAGAGCAATAGGCGTGCCATCCGCAACGCTCAGGAGCGAGGCGTCATTTATCTTTTTATTTCCACAAGATATCATGCGGGCCCCTCCAGCGCGACCGACGGGATGGGCCGCAACCTGGGGAGTCTTTCCCCAGCTCCGGGGAATTACGCACCACCCGGGAGCCGCCGCAATTGCCTTGACCGGCCGTGGTGATTGTGTTAGCGGAAATCCGTTTACGACAAATCGCCTGGCCGCAGGCGCTTACCCGGAGGACTTTTGCGACGGAACGAACTTCAGCCCCTTTAATCTTGATGCCGCCCGCGATCTGGACATTTGGCCCGGCGACGGCGGTTGCCCCATGAAGGCCAAGGGCCGCGTCATCGTCATCGGCGCCGGTGCCGGAGGTATGATGGCCGCCGGGCGCGCGGCCGAGAGGGGAGCGGAGGTCCTCCTTCTGGAAAAGACCGACGGGCCGGGCAAGAAGATCCTCATCAGCGGCCGGAGTCGCTGCAACCTCTCCAATACCAGAGACCTCAAGTCCTTTATCGCCATGTTCGGTCCTTCCGGTCGTTTCCTTTACGGCTGCTTCCACCTTTTCTTCCGCGAAGAGCTCTTGGAGTTCCTGGCGCGCCGCAGCGTGGAGACAAAGACCGAACGGGGCGGAAGAATCTTTCCCGCCGCCGACGACGCGGCGGAGGTCGTGGCCGCCCTTCTGAGTTACCTGCGCGAAGGAAAAGTGGAACTTCGTCTGGGCGAGAAGGTGCAGGCGGTCGAACTTGATGCCGGCCGCGTCAGCGGTGTGCGGACGGAGAAAGGACTTCACCGCACCGCTGCCGTCGTCCTGGCCGCAGGCGGTTCTTCCTGGCCGGGAACGGGTTCAACGGGCGACGGTTACCGGATCGCAAAGTCTTTGGGCCACAGGATCGTTCCGCTCCGTCCCGCGCTGATCCCACTCGTCGTGGAAGAGGCGGAACTCGCCCGGGCCATGCAGGGCGTCAGCCTCAAGAACGTGCGCCTCACGGTCTACAGCGGCCGCAGCGACCGGATCGATCCCTCCCTTGCCCCCCCAAAGGATTGCGGTGCCCGCATCGCCGGATCTCGCCCGCACCCGCCCGTCATCGAGAGCCGCCTGGGAGAGATGCTCTTCACCCACTTCGGCCTGGGCGGGCCCATCGTCCTGCTTATGAGCCTTGCCGTCGTCGACGCCTTGGCGAAGGGAGAGGTGTCCTGCACGATCGATCTCAAGCCTGCCTTGAGTCGCGAACAATTGGAAAAGAGACTCCAGCGCGACCTCGATGCGCACGGCAAGCGGAGTCTCCGTGCGATCCTGAAGGGGCTGCTTCCCGAGAAGATGATCGACCCCATCCTGACGCATTGCCGCCTTGACCCGGACAAGCCCGCCCACCAAGTGAGCGCCGCGGAGCGAGGTCGCCTCGCGGGACTCCTCAAGGCCCTTCCCTTCAACGTCAAAGGAACACTTCCCATGACGTCCGCCATCGTCACCGCCGGGGGCGTCGAGCTCTCCGAGATCGATCCGAAAACCATGGCCTCGCGGCTTGTCCCGGGGCTGTTCTTCTGCGGCGAGGTTATGGACCTGGACGCCGACACGGGCGGCTACAACCTCCAGGCGGCCTTCTCCACCGGCTACGTCGCGGGCGAAGGGGCGGCGGCCTTTGTTCAAGAGCCCCTCTCTGATTAGACCTCTCGCCGCTATATGTCTAACCAATTGTTACAACTGATCTTTTTGCCTCTCCCCGGCCATAAATATCTTGACAGCACCCGACCCTTATATTAACGGGAATCAAGGGGGGGTTGGGAGAGACGGATTTCGACGACGCGCCCGCGGTTCATCAATCCATTTTCAAGTCACACCTTTCTCCAAACTCCAAAAGACATAACAGGCTATAGGCCGCGCAAGCAGCGTTGCAGCGTCACGCATGCT
>JAQULV010000325.1 GCA_028718405.1 Smithellaceae bacterium | reverse complement strand
CTGCTGATGCAGGCCAACACCGACGGCGTCTTCCAGGTGGAAAGCTCCGGGATGAAGGATATCCTCGTAAGGATGAAGCCAGATTGTCTGGCCGACCTTATCGCTTTGATCGCCCTTTATCGCCCGGGCCCCATGAATATGGTGCCGGAGTTCATTGCCAGGAAGCAGGGAAAGACTCCCATAAGTTACGAATTGCCTGAACTTGAGGCAATTCTCAAAGAGACCTACGGCGTCATCCTTTACCAAGAACAGGTCATGCAAATTGCCGGTGCCATTGGTGGCTACACTATGGCCGAAGCCGATACTCTCCGCAAGGTCATGGGGAAGAAAATGACCGCGCAGATGGAAAGGGAGAAACCTAAATTCATCGCGGGAGCGAAGGCGAGAAGGATAGCAGAGAGCAAGGCGCTACAGATCTGGCAAAAGATGGAAACATTTGCCGAGTACGGTTTTAACAAATCCCACAGCACCGCTTACGCAATGATCTCCTTTCAGACGGCATACCTTAAAGCTCACTACCCGGCTGAATTCATGGCGGCGCTACTCACCAGTGAAAAAGATAACCGCGACAAGATCATCAAATACATAAGCAGTTGCAAGGAAATGGAAATCGACGTCCTCCCTCCGGACATAAACGAGTCGCTTCGAGACTTCAGCGTGTCCGGAGGCAACATTCGTTTCGGACTGGCTGCGGTGAAAAATGTGGGGGTAGGGGCCATAGATTCCATCATCCAGCGACGGAGCGTCGAGGGGCCGTTCACGTCTTTTCATGATTTCTGTAGACGGGTCGATCTGAGAAAGGTTAACAAGCGGGTTTTCGAGAGTCTGATCAAATGCGGCGCTTTCGATACCATGGGTTTCAAGAGAAGGCAGCTCATAGAAAACTTCGAAGCGGTCATCGAAAGAACTCAGCGCGTCATCCGGGAACAGGAGAGCGCTCAGTCTTCGATCTTTGCGGAGTTCGATGCGATGGAAGATGCAGGGGAGGCCGTCGATCTGCCGGATTTGGCCGAATGGGATTCCCGTGACCTGCTCTCGTTCGAGAAGGAGACCTTAGGCTTCTATATAACTGGTCATCCCTTACTGAGATTCAAAGATCAGTTAGGGATCTGCGCCAATACGGACACCTCCCGTATCGAAGAGAGGCATGATAAGGATATAGTCATTATCGGAGGAATAGTGGCCGGTATAAGGGAAGCCGTTACGAAAAAGAAGGATACCATGGCATATGTAACACTGGAAGACCTACAAGGATCGATCATGGTCATATTCTTCCCCGAGGTTTATCGCGGATTCCATGGATTGTTGCACGGCGGCGAGCCGATCCTCATAAAGGGTAGCGTAGATATAGGCGAGGAGAATACAAAACTCATCGCGACGGAAGTACAGCCTTTGGCTAATGCAACATCACAGGCATTCAATTCGATCCACTTCCACGTCGATGCGCGAAAGATTACAGCCGAGGATATCCAATCGCTGGCCCTGATCCTAGGAAACCATAGAGGAAGCTGCGACGGATTCATTCATCTTCTCGACGACGGAACAGAGACAGTTATCTCTCTCGGGCCGGAACGCCGTATAGAGATATCCAGTCGGATAAAGAAGGAAGCGGACTTCGTCCTGGGAGATGATGCTACGCAATTTAGCTGAAGATCCTAAAGGTCTTTCCTGAATTGAAATGGAATATAACGAGCGAAGTTATAGAAGGAAACTCTTAAAGGACTACCTCATAGGTTTTGAGCTATCCTTTCTAGAAACTGATCTTTTTATCAAGGCGGACTCCGATCTTACCGCAATAGCAGGAGCATCCGTGGAACGCTATCGAACGATCATTGAATCGTATATAAAACTCCACCCTGATTTTTTGACGTCCCTGGCCCCACTTGCCTACGATCCCCAGGCGCCCCGAATCATAAGGGAGATGTTAGCGACAACGTCCACGTGCAAGGTTGGGCCCATGGCCTCTGTAGCCGGAGCGATGGCCCAGTTCGTGGCCCTAGATCTTCTTCAAGAAACTCGAAATGTCATCATCGAAAATGGAGGTGATATCTTCCTTAAAACTGATCGCGAGGTACTTATCGGCCTTTTCGCGGGCGATTCTCCCTGGAGCGGAAGGTTGGCCCTTCGTACCGGAGGGGCAGGGATGACGACAGGCGTTTGTACGTCCTCCGCCACGGTGGGGCCATCCCTCAGTTTAGGGAAGGCGAACGCGGTAACGATAAAGGCAAGAACGAGCACGTTAGCCGACGCAGCGGCAACGGCGATCGGAAATCGCGTAGTGCGCAAGGAAGATATTAGAAGCGCTCTTGATTTCGGTCAGTCGATCAAAGGGGTGAGTGGAATTTTGATCGTTCTCAATGATCAACTAGGAGTTTGGGGCGATATGGAATTGGTCGAGACCTCTATGTAACGGAAGTTTACATAACATATCTTATCAGACGTTAACCGCGCCTAAATCTTAGAGGCCATCGTCTGCGAGTTCTCTGATCAGTTTGATCTGACGCTCAGTAAGCTTTCGGGGAACATCTATGTTAATCTTCACAAATTGGTCGCCCTTGGCCGAACCTCTCAATCCCGGAGCCCCGTATCCCTTCATGCGGATCTTTGTGTTGGTCTGTGTCCCCGCTGGCACCTTGATCCTCTTTCTCGTGCCATCTAACGTGGGGACCTCGATGGTCGTCCCTAAAGCAGCCTGAGAGAAACTGATCGATTTCTCGACATAGAGATCATTCCCATCGCGCGAGAAGATAGGATGGGGCGCTATAGTAATATTCAGGTAAAGGTCTCCGTTTGGTCCGCCGTCATAACCTGGCGATCCCTTTCCCGGCAGACGGAGCCGCTTTCCCGTCGTAATCCCTGGCGGAATGCGAACGTTAATCTCTTCGACAGTGTCTTCTTTTTGGAGCGATAGTTTCTTCTCGGCCCCGAACACGGAATCTTCAAGACTTATCGTGAGGTTATATTGAAGGTCCTGTCCCTGTCTTGGGATCGATCCGTAGGTTTGTCGGCCGAAAAATTGGGCAAAGGGGTCACCCTCCCCTTGGCTGAATCCCCTTCGGCGACTATTATTATACGTCCTTGACCCGGCGGTGGCGCCGCCGAA
>JAQULV010000324.1 GCA_028718405.1 Smithellaceae bacterium | reverse complement strand
CCAGAAAGACGTGGGTATCCTTGAAAAGCTGCGTTTCGTTTTCCCGCAGCCACTTCAGCTTGCAGATCACGTCTTTCCCCGAAGGTACGGCACCTACCAGCGACATGACAATCTTCTTGCCGCCCAGCATCCGTACCAACCGGTCCGCCTGAATCTGCGCGCGACAGTCCATCCAGATGATCGCGGGGCGCAGTGGATTGCCGTGGGCGTCGACCGGAAGCACTCCCAGCATCTGGGAGGCGAAGACGATGCCGATCACCTTTTCCTTCTCGATGCCGGTCTTCGTCAAGAGCCTTTGCGTGGCGGCGCAAATGGCGTTCCACCAATCCAGGGGATTCTGTTCCGCCCAGTCGTAGCGGGGATAAGATACGGGATAAGGTTCGAATTCCGTGGCGACCACGCTGGCAGCCGCGGTGACGAGTACGGCCTTGGCTCCGCCCGTGCCGATGTCGTAGCTGATGACGTAGCTGTCTTCCATTTTCCCCTCCTCTGTGTTGCCGCTGTCAAGTGCGAATGGGTGATGCGTCAGTAGCCCATCGTCTCCCAGGTCCCCCCTTTGCGCAAAACGATGCGCGAAACCTCTCCTCTTCTTGAAGGCTGTTTGTATCTGGCGATGGTATATTCGGGATCGTTGGGCAGTTTCACGCCGAAGCCGTCTTCCATGATGAAGGCCTCGGGAAGAATCGTCGGTATGGTACGGTTTGCCGCGGCTTGGAAGAGTTCTGCGGCAGCAGGGAATAAGGCCAGCTCCTCCATCGTCCGCAGTGTGGGCGGCATCAGCATGATCTCCATCTTCCGGTGCTTGGCCAGGGCCTCGCGCGGGCTGATCCAGAACGACTCCGTAAGTTCTACACTGTCGTGCACGGGAGCTTGGCCGGGCGGGAGCTTGGCCAGAAGGAAGCGCGTGTCGAACCTATGCGATTCGATCTCAGGCGTGATCCAATGGGCGTAAGGGATGAGTTGCTCCGGCGCAAACGTCAGGCCTTCTTTTGCCGCGAGCTCACGACAGTCGAGCTTGTTATCGTGAAGTTCTCCCCGGTAGGCATCGAAACGTTCCCGCCGCTCACCGGAAAGATCGATGGTCTTGCCGTCGGAACCGCGGGCGAGCAGAACGCCCGCCTCTTCGAAGGTCTCGCGGATGGCAGCGTAGAATAGGCCCAGGGCCTTTTCGCAGGGCAGGTCCGGTTCCTGAAGGAGTTCCTTCGCTTGCTTCGGAGTCATTCCGCCGCAGGCGAAAAGCTCAGGGTCGCAATCCCTCTCGTCCAGCCTCCCCCCGGGAAAAACAATGGCGCCACCCATGAACGCCTGGTTGGAGTGGCGGCGCATCATGAAGATCTCAAAGGGGCTGTGCTCGCGCTCACGGCAGAGAATTACCGTCGCGGCATCGCGGATCGGTCTTGCGGAAGCACCTTGCGCCTTTTCTTCCTTGACCATCTCTTCTCCCCGGCGAGCCTTGAAGTTCGGACAACTGTATTATTTTGCGATCATACCGCCGTCGACAACGACCACGTGGCCGGTGATGTAGGACGAGGCGTCGGAGGCGAGAAAGACCGCGAGCCCCTTCATGTCGTCGATGTCTCCGATGCGCTTCAGCGGTATATTCTGGATCGTTAGATCATGGGCCAGTTTGAACTCAGGTTTTTCGATATAGGCCATCATGTCGGTTCGGAAGAACCCGGGGGCGATGGCGTTGACGCGAATATTATAGGGTGCGAGCTTAACGGCCAGGTTCATCGTGAGGAGGTTGATGGCCGCTTTGGTGGAGTTATAGGCGACAGCAGGGTGGGCGAACTCCTCGGAGCCGCGAAATCCCATTACGGACGAGAGGTTGATGATGTTGCCTCCGCCCTGGTTCTTCATAACGTTGGCTATCTTCTGGGTCAGGATCCAGACGCCGCGGACGTTCACGTTGAAGAGTTGATCCCATTTGTCCAATGGGAATTCCAGCGTGGGGGCTCCCCAGGTGGCGCCGGAGTTGTTCACCAGGATGTCGATGCGGGGGAATACCGCCAGGGCTTGTTTCACCAAAGCATCGATATCTTCTTCCTTGGCCATGTCGCAGGCAATGGGCACGACCTTCACACCATAATTCGTGGCGATCTCCTGGGCCGCGGCCTCGAGGTTCTTCATCTTGCGTGAGGAGAGGACGACGTCGGCGCCCGCCTCGGCAAGACCCGTGGCGATGAACTTGCCGATGCCCCTGCCGCCGCCCGTTACCAGCGCGACCTTACCTTTGAGATTGAACAAATCGAATAGCTTCATTCTTCGTCTCCTTGTGCTTCTGACTTTTTATGTTAAGTAGCTCCAGCTACTCAAGTGTGACATAGCGGTGTCGAGGCGGGAAAACTCCTCCAGCCTAACGGGCGGAACAGACTGACGTGCCGCAAAGAGTTCTTCAGGGGAGGATTATATGAAATGAATATGGAAATCAAGACGAAAAGGGGCGATTATTCCCGTGGTGAAGCCTCGCTTCTTTGTATAACAAAGGCTGATGAGACGATAAGGTTCCGCTAAGTTTTCCCGCTCCCTCGTCTTGTTCGCCGGCCTCGGGGCTCCGGGCGGAGGAGGCCCTTGATGATCAGGTCGATAAGTTGCGAGTTAACCTCGTCTTCGGTAAAGCAGCCGTTGCTGACCAACTCCGCTCCATATTCCGCCATACCCATCATAAGGTAGCCGGCGATGGAACTGTCCAGGTCGGAGTTGATGCGACCCTCACGCTGCAACTGATTTATCTCACTGATCATGGGATTGATCATCTGTCTGAGCAGTTGAGCCATCTTCTTTTTGAATTTCGGATTTTCCCCCACGGCAAGGCTTCGGACCATATCCATCATTGCGATCCATTGCGGGTATGAGGCGATGAAGGCGTGAAAGCGCAGATACATCCGTTTGAGCATGTCCTTCTCCGCGCGGATTTCCTGCCAGACGCTGCTGAACATGTCGTAGAAGATCCTGTCCGCACATTCCATGAAGAGGTCTTCCTTGTTCTCGAAGTGAAGGTAAAAGGTTTCTTTGCTCACGCGGGATAAGGAGGCGATATCGGCGATACTCGTCTCGGAATATCCTTTCTCAAAGAAGAGGTCCACGGCGTCGGAAATGATGTCT
>JAQULV010000323.1 GCA_028718405.1 Smithellaceae bacterium | reverse complement strand
CGCGGATCTGAAAGACGGCGTAAGTCACCGCCCCGGTCTCTACAGGTCGGGTACCCTGCAGTATTTTTCAGACGGCCGGGTACGAGAACATGTTATAAGTGAGCTTGAGAATTTACCCGGCGCGGGACATAGCGCAACTTCACCACAAACTCCGGGCCGGAGTTCTATGGCGGGAAAGGAAGAGACAGACCAGCTCGCTGAAAATCTGGCTATGTTGCTCAAAATCATCCTGGAAAATCTCGGAGTCTACGAGGTCATCGTCATCACCAATGGCGGTGACGATAAAATAGTCCAGGAGAAACTGGCAGGAACTGTCAAAGATATGATAAGGCGGGATGGCAACGCGAAGATCTTGGCTCATCCCGAGGTGAATAGGCGCGGGCAATTCCTCGGCCTCCTTGACGCGATGAAATCGTGGGAAGAGCAAAAAGAATTCGGCGTATTCGACCGCGATGGCGTAAGTCTCGGACTCATGATGCCGGGGAAGGGTACACGTTTGAGCCCGCTTACACAGATGTTGGGCGGCATCAAACCGTTCATCAAGATGATCATCAGGTTATCGGAAGAGGCGCCATGGCTCAACGCCGCGGAGGCGTCGCTCTTCTCATGGAGCTTTATCGCATACCACCTGAAGCGGACAGGGTTCCGCGGCATCGCGTGGAAGTGGGGCGATGAGCCGCAGATCCCATCCGCGGATCTGGAGGCATTGCCGGACGATTACCTGAAGGATGTCGACATGGTGCGGTTCGGGTACGCCATCAATGACTTCGAACTGGAAGTCGATGATTATTTGGCAGAAAATAAGGACTGGCTGCTTGTCGATGAAGAAGGCAATGTGATCAGGCAGGTCAGGCGCAGACCGAAGATGGAACTTAGGAAGGTGTATGACGCGGCATGCGCGCAGTATAAGGGCGTACGGTTCATGGCCCACACCGGAAGCCCCGCGTTCTCATATGACTTTATCGATGCGGCGCGCCGGGCCTTTGAAGGGGTGGGTGATGACAAGTGGATGGATGTCGACGGGTACCTCTGCGAGGCGTTGACGCTTTCGTCGAAAGCATGGGAAGATGACCGGGTTTTGGAGACGAGCTTGGCGTTGCGCGATATGATCAGGGGAAAGAAGGCCAAAAAAGGGAACAGACATGAGGAAGGCTACTTTGTGAAGGGAGAAATAATCGTGCCCGAAGTGGTTGCCGATAAGCTGCACTACGATCCGCAGAGATCTGATGAGATGTTGCGTATCAGTAAGGCGCTGGAATATTTGGAAGAAGAAGGAATCGTGAAGAGGCGAGGCGCGCAGTACGTCGCAGTTAAAGCGTCGCGCAGGACAATAGAGGGAAGGGATACTATGAAATTCGGGGAACCAGGCATGCACGAGCTTGAAGGGCAGATCCCCGACGTCTTCGCTCGGTGCCACGACCGTCTTGTGCCCGATCTCGAAAGTGGGACTGGGCGCAGATTCAGAGTGAAATGCGTCGATATCGGCAGCAATCCGTATTGGGGCGATGTGGGTTCGCTCGGCGCTCTTCGTAAGTCGCTTCATATCGTGCAGGAAGAAGGGGAGAGGGCAAATATTGCCAGGAAACTTGCCCATATCGATGAGATCAAGCCCGATCAGTTCGGTAACAGAATCGTCGGCGAGTGCTCTTATCCTACAGACGGAAGCGTAAGCAATACCGTTCTCATCGATACCCACATTGCGAGGACGACAAGAACGGGCGTGCATGGTGCCGTGCTATATAACTGCATAGTCGGAGAAGCCGAGGCGCATAAGGGTTCGGTCGCGGTTGACACGACCGCCATCACCATGACCTTGGGGAAAGGCGCGCTCTCCTATAATGCCACGGGCCGTAGGGTTAATGTGCCGCCTGACACGGTCTACACATGCGTTCCAAAAGATCCGATTCGATTGGTAAAAGAAGGACTTGCCGGCGAAGAACGTCTCGAGGGATTTGAGATAAGGGTTGACGATCTGGAAACGGTGGAAGCGGATGTGGGAGCAGAAGTCGGCTCAAAGGCCGTGTACACTAGACCTCTGGGAGCTAACCTCACCTCTTTTGAAGAGCTGCAAAGGAGGATGCGGCAGAGAAACGTCCCTCCGGCACTGGTCGAAAGGGCCATTGATATATACTTTAGACAGCCGATTGTTGACGATATCATAAAACAATATGGAGAGTTCGAGCCTGTCGGCAAGGCTGCCGCCACTGTGCGCTCTGATGCGGCGCGAGGATCAAGTTCCGGGCGCGGTGGGCAGAGCATTGCGGAGGCGGAGGCGAAACGTCTGGAGGGATACATAACGGCCAGCGCCGAATCTCTCCAAGGGGTTCTCACGTGCGATGATAGCCCGGCCGTAATTCGCGTACCGATCGAACTCTTGGACAGGATAATGGCCGCGGACCCGAATAATGCTATCTTTACCTTTCTGCAAGAGGTGAATGGGCAGAAGAGCGGCTATGTTCAGCTATTCGGGATGGACGAGCTCACCGCGCCAAGAGGTATCGCGACATCAGACTACGAAAGGTTCGGACTGACTATGAAGCCATTGGCGAATTTTAGCCACACATATCAGAATACGATAACGCTGTTAGCGAGGACATTGGAGGAGATGGAGAGGGATGGAGATGGCAGGGGTTTGAGTCAACATATAAGAGAGAGGGTCGGCAGGCTAAACGGAGACAGGGGCAGCCAATTTAGGCATACATTGATAGTCCCCGTGATAATGCCCGACCGTATCGGGGACCAGATGATCTTGTTGGACCCGGCCGGCGTGGCCAGACAGATGGTCTTTGGTTGTGTCCTCCTGGATATAGCAAAACATATGCGCGTAGAAGATGGCGGAGGGCGCGTGGCGGACATCGAGATGGTAAGAACCGCGGTCGCGCAATTCAACACCTCCCTGGGCGTCACCGGCAGCGCCAATAAATTGACCGAAGAGGATGTCTCCGGCCTCCTGACGGTTGAGGATATAAACTGTGTCAGGAGAGCGCTGAAGAACATCTGCGCGCTTTTGCCAAAAGCGTTACGCGTGGCAGTGGAAGAGATACGAAACATCTACGAACGGGCACGTATAGCGTTGATTGCGGCATAAGGTTTTCACGGTTTAGGATTGC
>JAQULV010000322.1 GCA_028718405.1 Smithellaceae bacterium | reverse complement strand
GGGGTGATTGGATGGCCAACAATTTCCCCAACGTGAAGGTCCTGATCGGTCATACGAAGAACGGCGCCCCCGTTGTCGGCGGCAGAGAAGCGAGCAGGGAGTTGATGGCCTCGATGGAGATGACCTGCCGCGGGGGATGTTTGGCGACGACTCGTTACGCCTTTGACATGCTTCATTATGAGGGCAAGAAGAAGGATTTCAAATTGAACCTCTTCATAGGGGCCGGCGTGCAGAAGAACGGCCAGACTTACTACTTCGACCGCGACGGTAAAGCTTACAGCTTCGACGATATCAGCAAGTTGCCCGGCAAGAAGCTCGCCATCGGGAGTTGTACGCGGCATCTCTCCGGTATCGCGAACAGACATGTCGACGGCTGCATGCCCATGCCCAATTCCCCGCACATGGCTATACACTGGATGAGCGGCACTTTCTGCTCTGTGATGACTCCGAAGAACCGCCACCTGCTCCCCGAACTTCTCGACACGATGAACATGATGCTGGCGCGCATCGTTCAGATCGGCAAGGGCAAGCGTCTGGACTGCGCACTGAGGTACGACGACGGCATCGTCGAGACGCGGGTATTAAGCAACGAGGAGAAGAGGCGTAGTTACATCCCCTGGCCGCTGCCGCCGCTGACGGGGAAGGAGAAGCGTCAACTCATTGCCACGGAGCTACGCTCGATCCTTTCTACATTCCTCGGCTGAAAAAGGACTTCGCTAAATAGGGCGGAGACTCGCATTCCCGCAGTCTCCGCCTTCATGCAACTATGATTCGCTCCCTCGCCCTGCCTCCCGTCGACAATAGTCGACAATAAATGTTATTCCCGCGAAGGTGGCAATCCATGTCGCGGCCTGTAGCTGCCGCACTGCTATTCCGTTGACAGGCACGCTGCCTCCTTTTATATTCAGCGGGCGGGAAGGATATTATGCTTCTTATCTCCGACATCCACTTCGGTGCCAATGTTTCGAAAAATGTGGGCCATTTCCTGGACGCCGCGCGCGATCCGCTGATGAACCCCGATCGGCTGATCGTCATCGCCGGCGATATGACCCAGCATGCCACTCCCACCGAATACGAGGCGGCTCAGGCCTTCATCGGCGAGCTTCTGGCCTCGGGCGTCAGGATCATCCTTACACCGGGGAACCACGACTTCGGCGATTGGATGGGTGAGTATCTCCTGACGAACTGGAAGGCGCGTCGCCGGTACGTCGATCTCATGGAGCCCGTCCTCGGCCAGGAAGGCGTCCTCGCCCGCAACGGATACGACTCCGTCACGAAATTCGATGATCAGATCTTCGTAGCCTTGCGGAGTACTCACCGCGGTCAGGCGCAGATGCTGGGCTTGGGAGGTATGAACCGGATTAGGAAGGCACAGGTGGACTGGGCCGCCACGCGTCTGGCCGGCCTCGACACTTCCGGGTGCCTCCTCCATCTCGTCACGCACCGGAGTCTCTGGCATGAGTCCGGCGACGAGCACCGGAAGATGTTCAAGGGAAAGTATATCGAGAAAACCCTGCTGAAGAGATTCGAATTTCACTCCGTCATTCACGGCCACAATCATCGCTTCGTCTTCGCCGCGACGTCCACACCTTATCTGGGCATTCCCCTGATCAGGCTGTCTCTCCCCACGATCTCGGACCGAAACCACAACAACCAGATCGGCTACGTGCGCTGGGACGCACCTTACCGAGGAATCCCGGAATTCGTCACGCTGTAGAGGGTATCCGCAACTTAAGCCGTCACCTTCAAAAAGGCCTCCCTGGACCGGAGTTTTTCCATTTTCTCGTGAATTTGTTCGGCGAAGTTTCGGTAAAGATCTAAGCGATGGACATGAGCGACGTCCATCGCTCCCATTCCGTCGCATGAGGGAGATTTCGTTCTTTTAGAACGTCCACGATAGGGGTTGTGTTGAACCGGAGGTAGGGATTGACCAGGTATTCTTCTTCCAGGGTCGAACAGACATGTTCGGGATCGTACCGACTCCGGAAGCGTTCGATATCCTTGTTTGCCGGCTCCAGATGGGCGGCAAAATCCAGGGACGCCATCCAGTAATCATGGCCTGCATAGACCAAGGTTTGGGAAGGCAAGGCCATAAGACGTTTGATGGACAGGAAGAACGCCTTCAGATCACCGGAGAAGCAGTTGCCGATGGTGCCGTTGAAGAGGGTGTCGCCGGATATGAGCGCTGATCCGGTGTAGAAACAGCATGATTCGAGAGAGTGCCCGGGTGTTTTGATGACCGTGATCTTATCGTCATCGACGATGATTTCCTGGCCGTCGAGAAAATCGTCGCAGCGGAGTTCACTGGCCGTTGTCTTTCTTAAGAGCTCTTCGTTGCCGCAGGTATGATCGAAGTGGTCGTGCGTATTGACCACATAGTCGAGGACCAGATTATTTCTCGAGACAAAATTCAGGATATCGGGCCAGGCACCGCCATCGATCGCCACAGCCCTCTTCAGCCCGTAAACGAGATAGCCGAGATTATCCCCGCCGTAGCGGTATTGCTTGATCTTAAGCATCACTCGCGCTCCTTTCAGCCACACCGAGCCGGCGGACCAGGCGTTCGTGTTCTTCAGGTGTAATCCAGGACACGCGAAGATAATTACGAATGGCGTCCTCATTCATGCCGATACGGCGCGCTTCCTCTACATTCACCCGGTAGGCTTCGATCTCGGTTTCGCGATCTACGTAAGCCTTCTGTCGATCATAAAGATCCCTCCCCTGCCGGTGCTGTTTTACATGGCAAAGCTCGTGGACGATATCCAGATACAAGAATTCATCGGAGGACTTACGGAGGTGTGTGAGGCCGATATTGATGGCACCGTCGTCGTTATTGACGAACATCTCATAAGGCACGTCAACCACAAACACGTGAATCCGCTCAACGACTTCATCTATTTCCTTGTCGTCGGCAAAGATTCTGGACAGGATGCCGCAGGTGCGAATGTCGGGGAATACGTCCCGAAGACGGTACCGGCCCGGTTCCAGATGGCGGCTGATGCGGAAGATGCCATTCATGCGGATTGTCTTGCGTCTGATGTCTGCTGTCAAGGACTATAGCAGGATTGCCTTTCAAACACAAGTTGAAGAGTGCAACCTTTCGCCCCCCGC
>JAQULV010000321.1 GCA_028718405.1 Smithellaceae bacterium | reverse complement strand
ACTCCTCCCTTCAACCGGACGGTCCTTTCACGCGGATTTTAATGCCAAATCCGCATTGCCCTCCCGGGGGAGATATGGTAGCATGAACCCATTGGATCGGCAACCGCTTTCCCGGGGCCGTCCGGCGCCGGCGCTGAAGGCGCACGCGACATCCCTCTGACGACGAGACGACCGTGGCGCAGATGGCCCAAATCCTCAAAACCCTCGGCAATCCCTTTGTGAAAAACGTCTTGTCCGCTCAGGAAACCCTTGCCTTTGCCGGGGTCGTCATTTCCAAGGTGTTCTCCCGTCGCTCGTACAACAGCGCGACGAAGATGGTCCTCGTCAATCAGATCTACTTCACCGCCGTGGAGATTCTGCCGCTGTTCATCACGGTCTCCATCATTTTCGGGTCGCTCCTGATCGGGATCGTCTTCGCGGTGATCAAGGATCTGGGCCTGGCGGAATACCTGGGGAGCATCCTCATGGGATTCGTGGTCACGGAACTCGCCCCCTTCATCACGGTTCTCCTGATCGCCCTGCGTTCCAGTTCGGCCATCGACGCGGAGATTGCCGTCATGAAGGTCAATCAGGAGCTGAACACCCTGTCGCTGTTCAACATCGACGTGCTCGATTACCTGTTCGTGCCCCGCATCGTCAACGGAATGGTTTCCGTCGTGCTCTTGAGCTGTCTGTTTTCCATCCTCGTCCTGGGAAGCGGCATGCTGTTTTCCTTTTTCATTTTCGGGATGGGCCTGGATACGTACGGAAATACCCTGTTAAATTCAACGAAGTTTTCAGATATCGTCATTATGCTTTTGAAATGCATGACCTTCGGCTTCTTCATCACGCTGATCCCCATCCGTTTCGGTTTGCGGGCCTCCCATGAACTGACGAGCATTCCCGTGGCCGTTTTGAATGGGATGGTGAAGGTCTTCATTGCCATTGTGATCGTTGAGGTGCTGTCATTGATCCTAAGATTCATCTGAATCTCTTCGAGCGCGAAGGGGACCTGAAGGCGGCCTTGCAGAAGGCCATCGCCCTGCACAAGGCCCGGCTGGGGATGGTGTCGGCGCAGGCGCCGCTGATCTCCAACCTGGACGCCTGGCTCAACGTGGCGCTGATCCGGCAGTACCACGAGAATCTGCCGCGGGACCGGGCCCGCCGTGAGGTGCTCGCATCCCTGGACCGTTTCGGGATGGGCGCCATCGCCGATCGGCGCATCTCTTCCCTGGAGGATCAGGAGCGGTTCTGCATCATGTTGCTGCGCGCGGCCATGGTGAAACGGGCCGTGCTGGTGATCGACCGCCCGTTCCAGATCATGCCGGATCTGCAAGACGCCCGTTACGTCGGCCGGTCGCTGAAATGGATTGACGATTTGTACGAGGAATGTCATATATTCGACTATGTTTGGATGAAGGACCACTACGGGGCACTCCATGGCGAAGAACATTGAACGGAAGGTCGGCCTGTTCATCGTAATCACGACGGCCTTGATCGTGGCCTCGGTGGTCTATATCGCCTACAAGAAGGACGTGTTCACCCCGACCCACACCTACACCCTCGCCTCGAAATCCGGCGACAACCTGACCGAGGGGATGCCGGTTGTTTTTTCCGGGTTCAAGATCGGGAAGGTCGAAAAACTGGAATTGAACGACAACGGTCTCGTCATGATCCAGATCTCCGTTCCCCGGAGGCATGTCAAATGGCTGAGGACGGACACGCGGTTCGTCCTCGAGAAACCCATCATCGGCACCCCCCGGATCGTGGTGATGACGGCGAACTTTGTCCATCCGCTCCTGGATGAGCAGACCGTCCGGGAGATGACCGTGACCAGCGACATCAACGAGATCGTGAAGATGATCCAGCCCGTACTGGATCGCGTCAACAGCATCGTCACCAGCGTGGACAAACTCACGGCCGCCCTGGCGAGTCCGCAGGGGGATCTGAGCCGGACCCTGGCGAACGCGCAGGTTCTGACCTCCAAGCTGTCACAGAAAGACTCGCTGCTCGAAATGGCGGTCGCCGATCGGGAAAGCGTCAAATCCGTCCATCAGGCCTTGACTCAGGTCAAGGACATCACCGGACAGGTCGACGCCATCCTGAAGAAAGTCGATGCCATGGCCGTCAAAACGGACGCGTCCCTGTATGGTCAGGACGGCGCCCTCGTTTCGGTCAGCAAGATTCTGAAGGATCTGCTCGCCAAACTGCAGAAACTGGAGACCACGGTGGACAACGTCAACCGCCTGTCGACGGACGCCACCGGTGCCACGGGCGACCTGAAAGGCCTGCGGCTGGACCTCGAGGCGACGATCCGGTCCATCAACGATCTGGCCGGAGACATCGACCGCCTGATTCCGCTGAAAAAGGAGCCGGAGATCAGATTGCCATGAAACGGATTTTCCCCCTTGTCTGCTGCCTGCTGATCCTTGCCTGCGGCTCGAAGTCCATCCCGGAGTGGCAAGCCCTCGGCGCCAAGCAACTGGAGGGTTACAAGCAGGCCGCCCTGGAAGGCAAAACCGATCTTGCGGCACAGCACTTCTGCAAGGCCGTGGCCGAGGTGAAGAAAAGCGGCGATCTGGAGCGACTGGCTCGGGTGCATCTCACACGCTGCGCCGTCCAGGTCGCCCTGCTGGAACCCCTGGACGATCGGGAATATCTTGAGATCGCGGCCGTTCTGCCGCAGCCGGACCATCAGGCCTTCCATGCGATGCTGAAGGGTGATCCATCCGGGGTCGAGGCCGGGCGCCTGCCCCCCCGGTACCAGGGATTTCTGAAGGCGTGGCAGAGGAACGACCCGTCCTCCGCCCGTGCGGAGATTGACCGGATGGATGACCCCCTGGCCGTTCTGATTGCCACCGGCCTTCTCGTCAAAGGGCGGCAGTACGAGGCCGAAACCTTGAACCGGGCCATCGAGGTTTCCTCCCACAACGGCTGGAAAAAGGCCCTCCTCACCTATCTCGATGTCCAGCAGGCCTCTTACGGCCGGAGCGGCGACCACGCCCGATCCGAGTTGATCCGCCGGAAAATGGATCTCTTGCGCGACTGAACGCCCTCCGCCTTGTCCAAAAGCCTGCACCTCTGGCGGGTGTCTCCCCCCTCCCGGAAAGGGACGGCGAGGGACTCTGCTATTC
>JAQULV010000320.1 GCA_028718405.1 Smithellaceae bacterium | reverse complement strand
GGTGTGGCCAAGGCGAAAGAGCTTGCCATGTTGGGCGAGCCAATCGGCGCGCACGAGGCGCTTCGCATCGGCCTGATCAACAAAGTGGCGGCTCCGGAAAATTTTATGGCTGAGGCAATGGCCATGGCTGAAGAGCTGTCAAGGCGTTCGGCAAAGGCGTTGGAGGCGGTTAAATCAATCTCCGACATCGCTCCCAGATTGGATAAGGGATCAGCGATGGATTTTGAATTGGGAGTTGGGGCGCTTCTCTTCTCGCGGGCCGAACGAAAAACCCACATGGAAGAGTTTCTTGACGATCTGAAGAAACGGAAGAAAAGCTGAAATTTTTCTTAGGCCAAATCCCACTCGTTACTAGGTGAAGCGAAGTCGCGCAACTGATCACGCCGCTTCTTATGCTGCAGTTTCTTGAGGGCTTTGGCCTCTATCTGTCTTATCCTTTCCCTGGTCACACCCATCATTTCTCCCACTTCCTCGAGGGTAAAGGGACCGAAGTTGCAGGCGACCCAGGTACAGTTATAAAAGGCCTCGTTCTTCAGGCGCCATTCGCAAGTGGAATCCTCGCAGACGTCCATGATCTGATGGCCTTTCTTCTTGCACTTATAAAAGTTTTCCAAGCAAAACACCCCTGATTGTTTTTTGAAGTTAAATTAGGCAATGGCAGGCAGTTTGTCAATACGAAATCGGAAAAAGTCTAGCGTTTCTTGGAAGAATTACCGGCATTCCGGGTGGCAAGACGTTCCAGACGCCGGAGACGATGGAGTAAGGCCGCCCGTTCCTTTTCGGTGGGGGCGGGCGATCCCGACAGGGCACGGCAGACGATTTCTATAGCCCGTCCGTGATCGCGCCTCTTGTGCTCGTAGTACTTTGCGAGTTCACAGGCCGGGTACAGGTCATTGTCGCGGGAGAAAAGATCTTCCCAGATAGGAACCACCTCTTCCCACAGGCCATGCCTCTTATAGTAACGAGAGATGATCCGCACCGACTCGCTTGAGACCTCGGAACGGGGGGAGCGAACCAGGGGGCGCAGTCGATCGACGGCTTCGGATTCCTTGCCGCGGCAGAAGAGGAATCTGCCCGTGGCCAGCAGATCGGCGTGATCGAGATGATGGTGAGGTTCGGCGGTCAGTTCAGCGAGATGAAGGGTAAGGGTCGCCATGGAGAGTATATCGAGAAGATTGTGCCGGATGATGTCGGCAATGACGGTGCCGTCACGCCTCTGCAGCCATTGGAAATAGAGCTGAGGTATCTCATAGCCAGGGACGTCCCCGTGACGCGACACGGCAAGCAATTCCCTTTCGACGGTACCCAAGCGGTTGTTGATCAGACGATGTCCGAGCAGACGGCGAACGGGAGGGAGGAGATCTAGGTGCGGAAATTGAGAGAGAGGATCCGGAAGCCTGTTCATGATGAAGCGGGTTGCTAGAATACCGACGTCAAAGGCCCGGCCATTGAAGGTGACGAGGAATTTCTTATCGGTTGCCACCTCCGTAAGATATGTCAGGGCGGCGGATTCATCGGAAAAGTCCCGCAGGAATATCTGTTCCGCACGTAGGGTGTCTCCCTCGAACCAGCCCAATCCGATGAGAAAAGCAATGGTTCCAGTGCCGCCGGAAAGACCGGTAGTCTCCGTGTCCAGAAACATGACGTCTTGCGGTGCGAGGTGACGGAGTTTTCGATCGTTGGCGAGCAACGAAAGGACCTCTATATCAAGTGAGAGAAAGGCATCCAGGCGACGGTTGCCGTGATGCGTGGAGGCGGGACTGTCCGTCCGAGCGACGTAGCATGAACCGCGATGATTGCTGATTTCCCGGCCGGGGCACAGATCGGAAAGCGATGACGGCTCCCCGTACTGCCGGGATGATGAAGATACTTGAGTGGACCGGCGGGCCATGATCTGCTCGATCCGCTGGCGCAGCTCGCTGATTTTGCCGGCACGGTCGGCGATGGTCTTGCCGCTATCAGTTTCACCCGTCAAACGTTGGAGCTTCTTGACGATACTCACTTTTCCATTACCAAGGCCAGGATCGCCAATGCCGCTTCTTTCCCCTTCTCCCCCACCTCTAAAGCGGGCCCCACACAGCTCGGACATCCCTGACGGCAGGGACATTCGCTGATCAGGCGGCGGGCCGATTTTACGAGCTCGCCGTGCTTGGCGAAGAGGAGTTCGGAGAAGCCGATGCCACCGGGATAGGCGTCGAAGATGAAGACCGTCGGGTCGAACGCGTCCGTTCCCACCGGGCTCTGCGCTTCGGACTTCCAGGGCGAGGCGGTAAGCATGCGCTTTGAGGAGCCGGTACGGACGAACCATTCTCCACTCTTATCTCCGATACAGCGGTCGATGTCGTGCAGGTCGGCCATGAGGAGCATCGCCGCCAGATGGTGGAGGCTGTAAGCTGCCCCGGAGAGGCCGTCGATGATTTCCGCCTGACTGAAGGGAAGCCTATCGAGGAGATCCTTGGGGACGGTGAACCAATAGCTCGTGGTATGCATATCTTTTTCGGGAAGTGCCACATCGCCATAGCCGACGTTTTCGGACGTGTAGAACTTGATCTTCTTGTAGCCCACGACCTTCCTCACTACCTGAACTTCGCCGTGTTCGACGATTATCTGATCCTGGCGCTTACTCTCGAATCCGTCGATAACCCTAACGTTGGTGTAGGTCATGGCGTCGGTATAGTAGTCGACGTCGACCTTCCGGACGTAGGCCTTCTTCCGTTCGAGATCGAGCTTGTCCACGTGGTACTGCTGGGATTCGACCATATAAATGGCTTCGTCGTGGACGGTCGTGAAGGCGCTGTCCCAGTCGACCTCGGCGATGACCTTATGGGCGCCCGTATCCGTCGTATCGACGACGACGACGTTCTCTGGGTTGATGCTCCGCAGACTCACCTCATCGGCGGGATAGCTTTCTGCCGCCCAGTGCCAGCGCTCGCCCGTGCGATGGAGAACCCCTTTCTCCTCGAGATACGTTAGCAGCTCCTCCAGGTCTTCGGGACCGAAATGCTCCCCCCTTTCGAAGGGCAGCTCGAAGGTGGCGCTTTTTAGGTGATGGAGCAGTATGAGGAGATTGTCAGGATTGATGCGGCAGTATTCCGGGGAGCGCGAGAAGAAATACTCAGGATTCTCG
>JAQULV010000319.1 GCA_028718405.1 Smithellaceae bacterium | reverse complement strand
GGTTGGATCCCAGCTGCGTTCCCACGGGAGATATGGACCTGACGCAGGTCGTGCGTTTTTCGGTCAAGGAAAGAGTTATCCACGTACTTTTGATTCTCTCCTTCATGACCCTCGTCATGACCGGGTTTGGGTTGAAGTACCCGAGAGCCCCTTGGGCACCGGTGCTGATGGGTTTCTGGGGCGGGGCGCCGCGCGCCGCCATCTACCATCGCATCGCCGCCGCGGTGCTAGCGGCGTTGTTTCTTTACGTGGTGTGGCTCTCGGTGCGGTTCGTTTTTTCACAAGGACAGAAAGCGGAAGGATGGCGGGAGAGAATCTTCGGTCACGATTCACTGTTCCCCACCATGAAGGACTGGGAGGACATGAAGGGAATGTTTCGCTGGTTTTTCAACCGGGGCGAGATGCCGAAATTCGAGCGGTGGACCTATTGGGAGAAATTCGATTTCTGGGCGGTCTTCTGGGGGATGTTTGCCATCGGCGGTTCGGGGCTGCTCCTGCTGAAACCGGAGTGGTCTTCGTGGATCGTCCCCGGTTGGGTCTTGAACATTGCGACCCTCGTCCATTCGGAAGAAGCGCTCTTGGCGGCCCTCTTCATCTTTACCGTGCACTTCTTCAACACCCACTTTATTCCCACGAAGTTTCCCATGGACCGGATCATCTTTACGGGGCGTTACCGCATTTGTGAGATGAAGGAACAGAAGGCGCTTCAATACGAGCGTCTGAAGGAGCAGGGTGAGCTTGAGACCATGAAGCGGCAGCACCCAAGCATTGCCTTGAAGCTCGTCTCCGCGACCTTCGGCTTGGCGACGCTTTTGCTCGGGCTAATATTGATGGTGATGATCTTCTGGGCGGCCTTCCTCAGGTAGAAGGTAAGGCGAAATTTTTCCGCCTCACACCTGCAAGTAGCTGTGGAGGCTCGGAAGAAAATTCACGCCGACGTAAGTGACAAGGACGCAAGCGAATCCAACCATTGCCAGGATCGCCATCCTCACCCCCTGCCAGTCCCTCACGTACCTACCGTGAAGGACTACAGCGTAGACGAGCCAGGTAATCAGTGACCACGTCTCCTTCGGGTCCCAGCTCCAGTATGATCCCCAGGCGTAATGTGCCCAGACGGATCCCGTGATGATTCCCAGGGTAAGCAGGATGAACCCCAGCATGATGCTTTGGTAAATGAGTTCTTCCAAGGTCTCGAAGGGGGGAATGACCCGCTGGAACGACGACGTGGAATCCTTGCCGCGCCTCTTGAGGAAATACAGGATGCCGAGACCGCAGGCGGCCGTGAAAGCGGCGTAAGCCATGAAACATGACAGGACATGGCAAGTGAGCCAGTTGCTCTGCAGGGCCGGAATAAGCGGCTCGATGCGCGTGTTGACGTTGGGGGAAAGCAACGCATAGGCGAGACACAGAAACCCGACGGGCAGGACAAAGGTCCCCAGCGAGTAGTTTCTTGTCTTCCATTCGATGAGCAGGTAGAGCAGCACGACAGACCAGGAGAAGAAGATAAGCGATTCATAGAAGTTCGTAAGCGGCGCATGGCCGTATCCCAGCACATATGAACTTCGCCACCGGATGATCAGCGCGGCGGTATGGGCGAGAAGTCCCAGGCCGGCCGTGATGGAGCCGAGGCGGCCCCAGAATCTTCCGTTGATCATGTGCAGGATATAAAAGATAAAGGCCGCCAGATATATGAAGGTCACGACGCTCAAGATAGCCTTATCCATGCCAGCTCCTTCTGATTTATTCTTAGTCCGGTTGAAGTTACCTACGCAATGCGTCGGCCAGGCGGTTGCGGATGCGCTCGATTTCCTTTGCGAGACCTGTCGGGTCCCTTCTGCTTCTTCCCGTAATCGTAATTTCCGTCCCGTTTTCTTTCGCGGCCAATCTCAGCCAGATCCGGCGGTGCGGGAAGAAATAGATCGAAAGCATGCCCAGAAGAAAGAGCATCGCGCCCGCAGCCACGAGAGGAACCCCCGGTTCCCTCATTACCTGTATCCCTGTGTAGTAGCGGGCTGTCACATCGCCGAGGGAGAATTCATAGGGTGGAAATATCTTTGGGTTAAGGATGGGCATGACGGTGACGATATCCGGCTGGGCACCGGTGATCAGTTTAATGTTCTTGAACAACCAAAGATCGGTGTTTCTCTCAGGCGAGTGGATCCGGATCTTCGCGGCGGGTCCCATGCCCATGAAGTCATCTTCAACACGCAGGATCTCCACCTTGGCCGTACTCCCGGCTAACCGATAGATGGTGCCCTTCGCCGCCGTCACGAAACGCACGTCTTTGCCGTCTTTGGCATAGCCGATAATTACCTCGCCGCTGGGAATCCTTCCGTAGCTGGCCTGATAGAAACGGTAGCCCCCAAAGGCAAACGGCTGGTTGACCAGGAGCTTGCTGCGCAAGTTGGGGCGGCCGCTCAGCAAAAAGGTGAGATCACTGCGATAGGTCTTGGGTGACCCGTTGGGGTAGAACTCGACGGACACCTTGTCACAGCGAACGTCGAAATCGAGCTCCTTCATTTTCCCGTTCTTCAACACCATCACATTTGCGCTTTCTCCTTCCCGGAGCTGGATCATCCCTTCCGTGCCGAGCAGCGAATCGACGACGATCCCGGCCAGGATGATGAGAATGCTCAGGTGCAGGACATAGACGCCGTACTGCGAGAAAGCACTCTTCTCTCCCGAGAAGACGATGTCCTTCCGACCGGATTGGCTACGTTGAATGTTCTTCCATCCCGTCTGAAGGGCGGCCTCGCAGGCGGAGACATTTTCTTCGGGTGATCTATCGGAGGCCATTGTCACGGCATGAGCCGAGCGTCCAGTGGACTTTGGAGGAAGTCCTCCCTTTGTTTGACCGTGAAGAAGACGCGAGCCGGTAAGACGCACCCAGCTGCAGACAATGAGATTCAACGCCAGCAACATAATCAGGAAGATGAAGACGAAAGAATGGAAAACGTCGGTTAACTGGAGTGTCTGCAGGACATGGGCTACACCAGGAGAGAACCGACCGGCAAGCTCCTCGGGAGGTATCCCCTGTGGGAAGAGGGTGCCGACGATCGAGATGAGGGCGATGATGATCAAGATAACGATGGTCAGGGTGAGCGATGAAAGGGTCTTCCTAATGAGC
>JAQULV010000318.1 GCA_028718405.1 Smithellaceae bacterium | reverse complement strand
CAAAGGCAGGAACCGGCCGAGGAAGAAGAGGGCCGCTTCCCCGTCCCGGAGGAAGAAATCTCACCGGAGACCGGACACGCCTCGAAGCTCTTCCCCGACGGCAGGAGCTATGTCGGAGAATTGAAGAACGGCATCCCCCATGGCCAGGGCATAATGAACTATCCCGATGGGAGAAAATATGTCGGGGAATGGAAATCAGGAGTACGTGAAGGACATGGCATTCTTACCATCCCCAACGTCTCCACTTACGTCGGCCAGTGGAAGGAAGACAAGAAAGACGGCAACGGGACCATGACGATGCCCAACGGCAGGAAGTACATCGGCGACTGGAGAAACGATATGTGCGAGGGCCAGGGCACGGAGCTCTTCCCCGACGGTATGAGATACAACGGTCAGTACAAGGAGGGGAAGTTCCACGGCCATGGTATCCTCATGCTGCCCGACGGCAGGAAATACACCGGCGAGTTCGTCAGCGGCATGTCCAACGGCCGCGGCATCATGGAGTTTCCTCAGGGCGACCGCTACGAAGGAGAATTCAAGAACAACAAGTATCACGGACAAGGGACGCTGGTCTTGACCGACGGCAGGCGTTACATTGGACAGTTGGATAATGGTCTCCCCCATGGCGACGGCATGATGGTTCTTGCCGACGGCCGCAGATACGTAGGACAGTTCAGCAACGGGAAATTCCTCAGCAGGCAGGATGACATATGACGAACGCTGTTTCACCTTTGGATAAATCCTTTCGCGACGCCTACGGGCAAGAGATGGTCGATTTCCAACACGGCGAAGGCACGGAAACCCAGGAAGTGACCTGCATCTATCCCGACGGGGCAAACTATATCGGTGCCACCCGGAAAGGCCTCTTCCACGAGCGGCGGAAAGGAACCTTCACCTGGGCCGACGGCAGTCGTTACGAAGGACAATGGTCCGAAGGTCTCCCTCACGGCACGGGCACGATTCTGCTGTCCGACGGCTATCGGTACGACGGCCAGTGGAGTAAAGGTGTCGCGGAAGGAGAAGGGACAGAGACGATGCCCGACGGCGGAAAGTACCAGGGGCAGTGGAAAAACGGCCAGAAGGAAGGAATGGGCGAGATATTCTACGCCGACGGGAAGCGCTACCAAGGCCAGTGGAAAGAGGGTAGCTGCCATGGTCATGGTATTCTCCACTTCTCCGACGGCTCCTCTTATGAGGGACAGTGGCAGGAGGATCAGATGTACGGCGAGGGGGTGCTGGCCTTCCCGGACGGCAAGCGTTACCGGGGAGAATGGAAGGACGAAAAGTTCAACATCCTGGCCGTGCTGTAATTGAGGCCCAACCGGTCCATGGCCGCATCTGGGATCCGCCCTTTCGAGGCGATCGTCGCGAGCTTCAGATTGCAAAGTGCCGAGCAGAGGAAATGAAATATGAAGAGGCTCTTTCTTGTCATAATATTGCTCACGGCGACGTCGGGGCAGGCCTTCGCCACGGCGCAATTTCCCGATGAACTGATCTATAAGGGCAAGACCTATCCGATCTTCAGTAACCCCTTGGAATCATATTTTGGAACTGCTCATCCGCGCCCCGAGGGGCTCTTCCCGGCCTCCTGCACGGCGCTGTGGCGCGGCTACGTCGCCACTTGGAAGATCGAGGAAGACGCCCTGTATCTTGTCAAGGTGGTGGCGGGGACCTGCGCGGCCGACGCCCCGGAGATTCCCCTCACCAACATCTTTCCCGGAAGCAAAGGCCCCATCCGGGCCGACTGGTTCACTGGTACCCTCGTGGTTCCCCAGGGGGAGATCCTGATGTACGTCCACATGGGCTACGGCTCGGTCTACGAGAAAGAGCTTCATATCAAGATCGACAAGGGAAGATTCATCAGGGAAAGTCTCATCGACAACAGCGGAAAGCCGCTCCTCGATCCTTACCAGCGTGAACTTGAAGAACTGCAGAAGCTCAAGAACGATGGTTCTGGCAGATAGTCTGATTTCTGTTTATTCTTGCCCACCGCCGTGTTAGTATTTAATCAGTAGTTCTCCATCGTACCTTTTGTCCTGAAGAGTCGTCAGCCTTACGGAGGAGGTCATAAAATGAAGAGGTATCTCTGCGCACTGACCCTATGTGCTTTAATCTCGCTCTTCCTGCCCGCAAGTATCCGGGCGGAAAGCGCCGAAGACGTCAAGATCAGAGAGGCAACCGACGTCCTCGCTCAGATTACGTCCATCCCGGATCAGGAGATTCCGGAATGGCTCCTGAAGGATGCCCACGGCATCGCCGTCATTCCCGGCGTGATCAAAGCAGGTTTCTTCGTCGGCGGCCGCTACGGTAAAGGCGTCATGTCTGTTCGTACGGAGGCCGGAAACTGGAGCATGCCCGTGTTCATCACGCTGGCCGGCGGGAGTTTCGGATGGCAGATCGGCGCGCAGTCGGCAGATATCATCCTTGTATTCAAGACCAACAGAAGCATCGACGCCATCCGGCAGGGGAAATTCACCCTGGGGGCCGACGCCTCCATCGCCGCCGGTCCGGTGGGCAGACAGGCGGAGGCGAGCACCGACGTCAACTTCAAGGCGGAGATCTATTCGTATTCACGCGCGCGCGGGTTGTTTGCCGGCCTGGCCGTACAGGGAGCCGTGATCCAGCTTGACTACGATGCCAACAACGCCTATTATGGCGCCGCAGTGAACACCGACGAGCTCTTCAAAGGCCGGGCGCCTAAGGAGCCGGCCGACGCCAGGAGATTCATTGAAGAGATCAAGAAGACCGTCCCCAGAACCGCTCTGTAGTCTTTAGCCGTAAAGCGATTCGGGTACAGAGCCTACGGAAGAAATTGGACTGACGGTCTTGAGTAACAGAATGTGAGTTCCCTCAAAACAATACTGACGGACATTATACCGAATACTGCCAGGGGATTGAGCCTGACCTTCCGGGCCTTGCGCCATCGGAACTTCAGGCTTTTCTTCTCGGGCCAGTGCATCTCCCTGATCGGGACATGGATGCAGCAGATCGCCATCAGCTGGCTTGTCTATCGTCTGACGAAATCTGTCTTCATGTTAGGCTTCGTGGGTTTCGCGGGGATGCTTCCCGCCTCGCTGTTCGCCCCCTTTGCCGGTGTGATCTCCGATCGTTACAACCGCCACCGCATCCTGGTT
>JAQULV010000317.1 GCA_028718405.1 Smithellaceae bacterium | reverse complement strand
CGTAGTCATGACCAATCCGGAACGGCTGTGTGAAGCTCTGGACGTCATTATGGCGATTTTGGACGAAATACAGGAGACCGAAAATGTTACCTTTCGGCTTCGCGAGGGAGAGGAAGAATCCAGTGGTTTTGTGACGCTTTCCGTGGAAAAAATGGGTGTTGGTCTGGAACGCTACCTTAAGATCCTGGAGTGCCTGCAGGGCGTCCCTTCACAGGGCAGCGCCCAAATGGGTGAATTGACGGCCGCGGTCAGGGACACGGGAGGAACCCTTCGCCTCTCTTTCGATGAACAGCGAGGGATTTGTTTCCACGTCGACCTGCCGGCGGTCGAAAGGAAGACATCCGCTCAATAGGTTGGGAAAATGGCAAAAATACTGATCATTGACGACGACGAAATGTTCTGCCAGCTCGTCTCCAAAAAAATCAAGGAGATGGAACACGAGGTGGACTACGTCCTCACCATGGCTGCGGGGATCAGCAGATCCCAAGACGAGTCTTTTGACCTGGTCCTTCTGGACGTTATGCTGCCCGATGGAAACGGTCTGGACGCCTTGCCGAAGATCATCGCCTCCGAGGGCGAGCCGGAGGTGATCATCATCACCGGCGCCGGCGATGTCGATGGCGCGGAGATTGCCATCAGAAATGGGGCTTGGGACTATATAGAAAAGCCTTCGTCGTTAAACATGATCACCTTGCCCATTATGCGCGCTCTGCAATTTCGCGAGGTGAAGAACACCTCGCGGAAGTCGATCTCGCTCAAGAGGGAAGGCATTATCGGCAACAGCCCCAAGATGAAAGCCTGCCTGGATATGCTGGCTCAGGCGTCCAGCAACGACGCTAATGTCCTCATCTCCGGGGAGACGGGAACGGGCAAGGAACTCTTTGCTTGGGCGATCCACAAGAATAGCCGCCGCGCCGATGGAAACTTCGTCGTCGTGGACTGCGCGGCTCTGCACGAGACGCTCACGGAAAGTGTCCTGTTCGGTCATATCAAGGGTGCCTTCACCGGCGCGATCCGGACGCAGGACGGCCTGATCAGACAGGCCAACGGCGGCACGCTCTTTCTTGACGAGGCGGGAGAACTGCCCCTTTCCATCCAAAAGGTTTTCCTGCGGGTGCTGCAGGAACACCGCTTCCGGCCCCTGGGTGCAGACCACGAGACGAGAAGCGATTTCCGCCTTGTTGTTGCGACCAATCGCGACCTGAAAAAGATGGTGGAAAAGGGTGAGTTCCGCGGAGACCTCCTCTTCCGCTTTCAATCCGTCTCCATTGATCTTCCCCCGCTGCGGGAACATCCCGAGGACATCAAGGAACTGGTCATATATCATATGACCAGGCTCTGCGAACGCTACGGAAAGGAGTTGAAGGGGTTTTCTCCCGATTTCTTCGATGTCTTGAAGATGCACGACTGGCCGGGAAACGTCCGCGAACTGATCAGCACCATCGACCGGGCGCTGGCGGCCGCCCAGGATGATCCTATCCTCTTCCCCCAGCACCTGCCCGTGCACATCCGGATCCGTCAGGCTCAGGCCTCTCTTGGAAAAGAGAAGAAGGAGAGGGTATCCCCCGCTACCCGGCCCGCGGCAAAAGAGGGGGTCGTCCTGCCTCCTTTAAAGGATTTCAGGAACTTAGTTCTGATCGAAAAAGAGAAGCAGTATCTGCGTGATCTTATGTCGGCGACCGCTGGAGTTATCAAGGATGCCTGTAAATTGTCGGGTCTCTCCCGGCCGCGTCTTTACGCCCTGCTCAGCAAATACAATATCACCCGACCCAAGGGTTGAAGGTCGTCTCGTTCCGAAAGATACATCTCTTCCCGGCAAGACGGGCTTCGTCTTGTCCGCCGGGAATCAGGGGTACACCTAAATCTCTGACCCTCCCCGTCTGATCCTATAACCCCCCTTAATAATTGGTGAGATTATTTTCGGTGCCCGCTCAGTCTCCTTTTGGCATGCTCGTTGAAATCACTTGGGCAAAAGGGTGTTGAGACGGATGATAAATAACCTTATCCGGGGAGAACGATGAAATTAATGATCTATGCTAAAATGGCGGAGCCGGCGGCGAGGAGACTGTTGGAGGTTATCCGGGAACTGGTGGATGGTGATCTGATCGAGATCTACCAGACCAGGGAATCGCTGGCGCAAAGACTCTGCACGCCCCTGAACGATCTGATGGCCGTAATAATCTGCCCCTCCGACGGGAAGGACCTCCATGACATCATCAAGATTGGAGATCTGCTGTGGGATGTCAGGGTGATCCTGATTTTGCCCGACAACCGCGATGCGACGGTTAATCAAGGACACGTTCTCAAGCCGCGTTTCGTCGCGTATGCCGACGGCGACTTCGCGGACGTATCCCTGGTGCTCAGTAACATCATAAACCGGGACCGTCGTCGGGCAGGCCGTACCGCGGTGGGGTATCTTCACCCCGTAAGCTAAAGAGGGCGGGAGACAGACAAAATCGTTCTTGTCATTCCCAAAGATATTTGATAGTTGCCAAGAGATGGACAGGGTAGTATTCAGCGTCACATCCTTGACAGACACAATCAAGAACCTTCTCGAAGAGAGCCTCGACAACCTTTGGGTCGAAGGTGAGGTTTCCAACCTCCGTCGCCCCGCTTCCGGACATATCTATTTCACCCTGAAAGACGAACAAAGCCAGATCCGGGCAGTGCTTTTCCGCTTTCCGGGCCGTCGCCCTACAAATAACCACGCGGCCTTCGATCTGGAAGAGGGGATGAAGATCCTCTGCCGAGGTAGGGTATCCGTGTATGTCCCGCGGGGTGAATATCAAATCATTATCGATGCCGTTGAGCCTCAGGGGCTGGGAGCACTGCAGAAGGCCTTCGATCAGCTAAAGGCGCGCCTGGAACAGGAAGGGCTCTTCGCGGCCGCGCGGAAGAAACCTTTGCCTTTCTTCCCCGGACGGATCGGAGTCATCACGTCGCCCTCGGGGGCCGTCATCAGGGATATCATGAACATCACCGCCCGCCGCTGCCCCTCAGTGGACATCCTCATTTGTCCCGTGCGGGTTCAAGGTACAGAGGCGGCCGCCTAGATCTGCTCGGCCCTGGAGCTGTTAAACGCCCGCCGGGAGGTGGAGGTCGTTATCCTGGCCAGGGGAGGAGGATCGCTGGAGGA
>JAQULV010000316.1 GCA_028718405.1 Smithellaceae bacterium | reverse complement strand
GGGGGCTCTCTTCACGGAAGTACTGACCATGGCCAGGGCGGAAGGTTACGAGATCGTGACACTCGAAAAGGTTAGGCAGACCTTGGATCTGGTATCTCTCCCCGTCAGGAAATACCGCCTGGAGATGTTACCGGGCAGGTCAGTCCCTTGCGCCGTCTGAGCGGTCGACCAAAAAATAATGCCAAAGAAATCAATATATATTGACCTTGCCGCACAAATCTGCTAAGGCGTGTTCTTCACATGTTGATGGCTTTTCCCTAGGTTATCAATCCCTTGGCAAAGAGGTGGCTCTTAGTGATTGATTTACATACCCATTCCATATTTAGTGATGGGGAATTAATACCGACAGAACTTGCCCGAAGAGCCCAGGTGAAAGGATACCGTGTTCTTGCCATAACCGACCACGGTGACCACTCCAACGTGGAATTCATTATTCCGCGGATTGTCAAGGTGGGCAAAGCCATTTCTGAGAAACATGGAATCACCGTAATTCCCGGCATAGAACTTACACACGTTCATCCCGATTCTATAGCTGCCTTGGCGGATGAGGCACGGGCCTTGGGGGCAAGGCTTATCGTCGTCCATGGCGAGACGATTGTGGAACCGGTACTCCCCGGTACAAATCTGGCGGCCTTGAAGGCCGACATCGATATTCTTGCCCATCCGGGGTTGATTAGTGACGATGAGGTGAGCCTCGCCGCAGAGAGGGGCATCGCTTTGGAGATTACCACGAGACGCGGGCACAGCCTCACAAATGGCCACGTCTTTCGGCTTGCCAAACTATATGAGGCATCGGTCGTTATCAATAACGACGCGCACGCTCCCGAGGATTTGATTGATTACGAGATGGCCATGAGGATCGTTTTGGGGGCCGGGGCCGCAGCGGCGGATTTTGAACAGATGCGGAGAAATGCCGCCAACATTGCAAAAAGAGTAATGGCATGAAGGGGAAAAGGGGCTTCAGCGATTCACTACGTATTTGTCTTCTGACTTACAGGGGTAACCCCACTTGCGGCGGTCAGGGAGTTTACATTAAATATCTCAGCACGGCTCTACGTGATCTGGGCCATAAGGTCGATGTCTTTTCTGGTCCGCCCTATCCGGACCTTGCCGAGGGGATCAGGTTGCACAAGATCGGGAACCTTGATCTCTATAATCCGGAACATCTCTTCAAGCTCAAAAGATTTCGCGATCTCTCCAGTGACGTGGATCTCTTCGAATATGTGAGCATGAAACTTGGTGGATTTCCCGAGCCCTTTACCTTTGGCGTGAGGACCTATCGCCATCTCAAAAAACACAAGCCGCGTTACGATATCATCCACGACAACCAATGCCTGGCTTACGGTTTGCTGGATCTTCCGCGGATCGGCTATCCGACAGTCGCTACCATCCATCATCCCATCACTGTGGACAGAGAAGTGGCACTGAAGTCCACGTCGGCTTTTCTGAAAAAGATCATGGTGAGGCGCTGGTACAGCTTCATTGCGATGCAGAAAAAGGTAGCGAGAAAGATACCAAAGATCATCACCGTCTCCGAATGCTCTCGCAAAGATATCAGCGGTGATTTCGAGATACCGGAGGAGAAGTTCTGCGTCGTGCCCAACGGGATCAACATGGATTTCTTTTACCCTCTGCCCGGAGTGAAGAGGTTGCCTGACAACATTATGGTGACCAATTCCGCAGACACCCCCCTCAAGGGTCTGAGATACCTCCTGGAGGCAGTGGCCTCAATCAAAAAGAAAAGGAGCGTGAAGCTCACGGTCATCGGGAAGCCCAAGGAGGGCGGCGTCATCGAAAATATGGTGCGCGATCTCTCGCTAGCAGAAAATGTGAAGTTTACGGGACGTATAAAGAGCGAGGAGTTTGCCCACTATTATGCCCAAGCCACGATGGCGGTCATACCGTCTCTTTATGAAGGATTCGGCATGCCGGCGGGCGAGGCCATGGCCTGTGGTGTCCCCGTGATCAGCACCTCCGGAGGTGCCCTACCGGAGGTGGTGGGTGATGCCGGTGTCATCGTCCCACCGGCGGACAAGAAAGCTCTGGAGACGGCCATTATCGGCCTTCTTGATGATGCCGAAAAGAGGGGTCGTCTGGGTGAGGCAGGACTCAAGCGGGTCAAGAGCATGTTCACTTGGCAACACGCCGCACAAAAGACGGTTGATGTCTATCGAGAGGCGATAGATGCTCACCATTGATTTCCGCAAGCTCCAGATAAAACGCGGAATGCGGGTGCTGGACGCAGGTTGCGGGGCGGGGCGCCATCTCTGTGAGGCTTACAAGAACTACGGCGCGGACGTAGTGGGGGTCGATCTCAATTGGGATGATCTTTGCAAGACCAGAAGCATGCTGCACCTAGTCAAAAGGGAGGACACGGGCAACTGGATCACAGCCCGGGCCGACGTCACGGCTCTGCCTTTCGCGTCGGAGTGCTTCGACGTCGTTATCTGCTCGGAGGTCCTGGAACATGTCCCGGACAATGTTGGCGCCGTGGAAGAGCTGGTCCGGGTCTTGAAGCCGGGTGGCGACATAGTAGTGAGCGTGCCGCGGTACCTTCCGGAGCGTATCTGCTGGGTGCTGTCGGAGGCCTATCATAATGAACCAGGCGGGCATATCAGGATCTATAAGAGAAACGAGATCAAAGGGCTTCTGGAGGATGCGGGGACAAGATGCTGGAGTATCCGCTACAAGCATTCGCTCCATTCTCCCTATTGGTGGCTGAAGTGCGCCGTAGGTCATAAGAACGATGAATTTCCCCTTGTCAAGGCGTACCGGAGATTCCTCGAGTGGGACATCATTAAGGGTCCTCCCTTTACGAAGGCGTTGGATAAGATGCTGAACCCCCTTATTGCCAAGAGCGTGGTTCTCTATCTGAAAAAAGGATATTAGCATGGAACGACTCAATCTATCGCACAGCATCGCCGAATCTTCCATCGACATCGAGGCCGTGGCCGGCTTCATCGCCGGTGTTCAGAAAGAAGATGGCGAGATTCCCTGGTCGGAAGGGGGAAAGACCGACCCCTGGGACCTCGTCGAAAGCGCCAGGGGACTGTCCGTCGCCGGTCGCCTGCAGGAGGCAAAGCACGCCTATGAATGGATGAAGGCGAACCAACGGGACGACGGAAGCTGGTGGGCCGCTTA
>JAQULV010000315.1 GCA_028718405.1 Smithellaceae bacterium | reverse complement strand
TGATTGCCCTGAAACGCTACGACCAGGCTGCCATGGCCTTCAACGAGGGCCTGGGGCTGCTTGCCGTGATGGATCTCAACTATCCCGAAAAGCAGATGTATGCCAATTTCGGCCTCGGGATCGTAAGCGAGGAGCAGCACCGCGAAGACCAGGCGCTGAACTACAACCGGACCGCCATCAGGTATATCGAGGATATGCGCGGCTCCATCAGCTCCACGGAGTTCCGCTCACTCTTTCTCGCCAACCGGATCACCGTCTATGAACACGCCATCGACGTGCTGCTCGCGTCCGACGACCCCAGAGCCCTGATGCCCACGGGGCGGACCGCCGCCGAAGACGCCTTCTTCTACGCGGAGAGCACCAAGGCACGCTCCTTTCTGGAACTCCTCTCGAGGACCTGGACCGGCAACCTGGCCGGCCGGATTCCGAAAGACCTGGCTGAGCGGGAGCGGAAGCTTCTCAATACCATCGACTCCATCCAGGCCGCAGCCGGCGGCCAGTCCGAAGAGCAGCGGGAACTCCTGAAGAAATCAAAGCAGGAGCTGGAGGCATTGATCGCTACCTTGAGGCGCGACTATCCCGACTACGCCGCCATCCGCTATCCCGAGCCCGTCCTCGCCGCCAACCTCCCCCTGCGTTCTAACGAGGTGCTTCTGGCCTACAAGGTCAATCCTGCCAAGACTTACCTCTGGATTATCGAGAAAGGCACGCGGCCACAGGTGGTCGTGATCAACGTGGGCCGCGAAGAATTAGTCCGCAGGGTCGCCGAATTCAGGGCGGACCTGGAGAACCCGGCAAGGCCGGACACCTATGATCCGGCGAAGGGCCGGTCCTTGGGTAAACTCCTGCTGGGAGAAGCCATAAGTCGGATCGATCCCGCCAAGAACATCATCGTCAATCCCGACGGCGTTCTGAATATGATTCCCTTCGAAGCCCTGACGTTGGAGGCAGCGACCGATACCGTACCTTACCTGGGGGAGAAATATCGGATCAGCTATTATCCCTCGGCCTCCGTCATGGCGACCATGCGACAGTTTAAAGAGAGTCCGCAATTTGCCCGCCCGCTTTTCGCGCTGGCCGATCCGGTCTACGACGATTCCGACGCGCGCTACGCCAAACGATCATCGGGGAATATCGTTCTCGCTGCCGCGGACCATGCGTCAACGCTCAATATGCGTGGCGCTTTGCTCCGCAGCGGTTTTACACTGCCGCGTCTCCCCGAGACCCGCGACGAGGTAGTGGAGATCGGGACGCTGTTCTGTTACAAGCTGGGAGACCCGGACATAAAGCTCGACATGGACGCCTCCAAGAGCGAGCTTCTGAAGACCGATCTCAGCAGGTATCGGTTCATTCACTTTGCCACCCATGGACTGCTGAGCGGCGATATCCCCTACATCCTGGAGCCGGCTCTGGTGCTGAGCCAGCCGGGTAACGCCAAACCTGAAGACGGTTTCCTGAAGATGAGCGAGATACTGGACCTGAAGCTCAACGCCGATGCCGTCGTCCTTTCGGCCTGCAAGACGGCGCTGGGAAAAGAGATCGCGGGAGAGGGAATCGTAGGGCTCAGCCGCGCCTTCATGCTGGCAGGGGCAAAGACGGTCATTGTCAGCCTTTGGAGCGTCGAGTCCAATTCCACGGCGCTCTTGATGAAGAGTTTCTACTCGCACCTCAAGCCCGGCGTATCCAAAGAAGAGGCGCTGCGACTGGCGAAGGAGGAATTGCAGAGTCAGGGGCTCGCCACTACGGATTCCAGCCGCGGCGTGAAGCTTGCCGCGCGCGAGAAGAATACTGAGGCCGACACGTCGCATCCCTTCTTCTGGGCGCCCTTCATCCTCGTGGGCGAGTGGGAATAGAACGGCGATCTGCAGCGTACTCTGATCTGAACTTCGTCTATTCTTCCTCCTGCTCCTCTTTCTTGATGAGGAAATACCACCTGATCAGCGACCAGCTGTACCTCGCGAACCTGTCGAAGGATGTGAGCAGCGTCGCGAAGAAGTAATGCTTGAGGGCATCGCGGTTGTCGTTGGCGATGTAATACACGGTTGCGAACGGCAGCAGAATCAGGTGCCAGAAGAAATAGAGGGCGTTCAGCGGCAGGACCACAAGGATATTGAATGTCATCCCGACCATGAAGGGGATGAAGTAAAGCGGCAACCTCATCAGGTAAACAAGAACCTTCCACATATCCCAACTACCTCCGATAAGATCCTTCTTCTCACCTCAGCTTCTCATTCAGCATATCGTTGCTGTTGTCGTGTTTGTGTCATTCCTTCCTGATTTCGGCTACGATCTTCCTGTCTTTGAAAAGTTTGTAGTGACGGGGAGCGTATCCAATTCTTTCAGGGCAGCTTTCGCCCAGCGGTGAACTTCTTTGTCGTCGGAAACTGTGTCGATAATCTTCAGCAGATATTTTCGGGCTGATTCGTCATCTCCGTATGCTTCGTGATAGATCTGCGCCTTCAAAAAAAGAGTCTCAGGATGGTCAGGGATTTTCTTAAGCAGCTCGTTTGTAATCTGCAGGGCTTCCTCCGCCCGTCCGTTCATCTTGCTCCATCTTACCTTGGCAAGTTCACATTTCACCAATTCATCCATACTCAAAGATTTCTGATGCCCCCCGTAAAATGACCTTCCAAAGGCATCAACGAATCTACTAAAGAACTTATTCAATGCAAACATAGCTATAGTAGCCATCAAAAAAGGGGCGATGAGAAGAAAAGGAGCAGAAGCTTGCCCCGTCATTATCATGATCAGCAGGTAAGTGCCGAGACCGAGCCAGCAAGCCGTCAGGAAGAACATGATTCCCGTTCTATAGCGATATATCGCCCTTTTGACGTCCATCTATATCTCTTAATAAAGGGGACAGATTTATTTTTTCTTTCTCTCATCACCGCGACATCAGCGCGAACACGCCCCAGCCCAGGTATTCACGCGTGTAGGTGGCGTAGCGCACTGGTTCCGAGGTTAGTTCGGCTCGAACATCTTTCGCGAACTCGTCGCCGGGATTGTCTTCAAGCCAGCGGCGCATGGTGAGCCACTTGGCCGCCTCGTATCTGTCCCAGCTGTCTTGGTCTGCCAAAACCATTTCCACGACGTCGTAGCCGAGGTGGCCGAAAGACGCGAGAAGTTCCGGAAGCAGGAGAAAGT
>JAQULV010000314.1 GCA_028718405.1 Smithellaceae bacterium | reverse complement strand
GGGAATTCAGCCGGACGTGCCGTTCTTGGCCGGCCGCCGCTTGATCCGGAACAAGATTTTTTTCCCCTTGGAGATCGTCACCCTGCCGCCGATGGGCACGGCCATGAGGTTGCGCCGGATGTTGTGCCCGAAGTTCGAAACGGCCAGGATCGGCAGGGGGAAACCTTTCTTCCGGCGGTCCCGGATGACGTCGTCGAGGTAGGTCCTGACGAACCTCAGGGCCTCTTTCTGCTGCCTGCGGGCGTGGGAGTTCTTGCTCGTCGCGTCGAGCGAGCCGATGACGATGCCCTTGATCCCCTTGAAGACGTTGTGGCGCCGCAGGGCGGCCAGGAGCCGGTGCAGGTCCTCGACGTCCACCTGGATGTCCTCGATGAACAGGATGTGGCGCCGCCAGCTGAAGCGGGGGGGCTTCTTGCGGTTGAGGAAATTGACGAAGGTGGAGAGATTGCCGCCGATCGGGATGCCCGAGAGCTTCCGGGGCGGCGGCGGCGTCAGCCAGGCCCGGCCCTGGTACTGGATCTCCTCGCCCGAGATCAGGGGGATGATCTTCCTGGAGTTGCCCTTGCCGAGCTTGAGGGAAGGGAAGTAGACGGCCGGGACGCGGGTGACGTGATAGATCTCGTTCAGCAGGAAGGTGAAGTCCGAGAAGCCGATGAACATGGGGCGGCGCTCCCGGATGATGCGGTAATCCTTCCTGTCGAGCCGGCGGAGGATGTCCTCGGCGCCCGTGCCTCCGGCGACCGAAACGATCAGGTCGAGCTCGCGGACGGCCTTCTTGAAGACATCGGCCCGGTCCTCCGCGGACGCGGTGACGTGGTCGATCTCCTCGTCGCTCGAGAAGAGATGGGGGCTGAAGTAGACGTCGTTGACTCCGAGGGCCTTCTTCAACAGGTTGGCCGTCTTCCTGAGGGTCGCTTTCTCACGGAGCGGCAGGCAAGTGGAGGGAGCGATAAACCCGATCTTTTCGTAGCTCATGGCAAGCCCGGGGCGAATGGCAGATAGGGTACCAGAAAGGCACCCTCTTTTCAAGGACGCCCGCCGGCCGGGAGAATCTCGCGGCCGGGCGTGTTTAGCCTCAAATCGTTGAACACAAAACAGATAGCCGGGCGCTCGCCGGCCGGGATCAGAACGACTTCAGCTTCTGTCCGGGCACCGACAGCTGGATGGCCTTGAGGGCCTTGAGCTCGATCTGGCGGATCCGCTCCCTGGTCAGCTTGAAATGCTGGCCGACCTCTTCGAGCGTGTACTCGCGGCCGTCGCCCAGGCCGTAGCGCATCCGCAGGACCAGGGTCTCGCGCTCGGGCAGGGTGCGGAGGGCGGCCTCGATCTGCTCCCGGAGGTTGATGTGGATGACGGTGTCGGGCGGGGAGGGGAAGGACTTGTCCTCGAGCAGGTCGCCCAGGGAGCCTTCGCCGTTCTCGCCGAGCGGCGTTTCGATCGAAACGGGGTCCTGGGAGCTGTACATCATCTCCAGGACCTTGTTGACGGGCAGATTCATCTTCTGGGCCAGGTCCTCGGGGGAGGGAGACTTGCCGCTTTCCTGAACGGTCGTCTGGGAGATTTTCTTCAGCCGGTGGATGGTCTCGGTCAGATGGACGGGGATCCGGATGGTCCGGCCCTGATCGGCGATGGCCCGGGTGATGGACTGGCGGATCCACCAGGTGGCGTAGGTCGAGAATTTGTGGCCGCGGCGGTAGTCGAACTTCTCGGCGGCGCGCATCAGGCCGATATTGCCTTCCTGAATGAGGTCGAGAAGCTGGAGGCCCCGGCCCTGATACTTCTTGGCGATGGAAACGACGAGCCTGAGGTTGGCGGACACGAGCTCGTTCTTGGCCCGGTCCTTGGCCCGCTTCCCGGCGGCGACGGTCTGCAGGGTCGCCCGGATATCCCTCCGGACGCCCTTGGGGCACTTGGCCAGGCGATCCTTCAGGCGGGACTGGACGCGCTCGATGAAGCGGTCCTTCTGCTCGGGCTTGAGGTCCAGGCCCCGGCCCAGCTGGATCATCTTGACGATCAGGCGCCCCCGGGCCATTCTGGTGCGCACCAGGGGACGGATCTTTCTCAGCCGGGCGTAAAGAACCTTGATCCGGCGGATCCGGTCCAGGATGTCGGCTTTCCTGGCTTCGAGGTTCTCCTCGGAGAAGTCCTCTTCGGACATTGTAAAGAATTTTAACAACGTTTCAGGATTTTGCTTGATCGTGGTTTCGAAAGCCAGGACTTCATCCATGGTGTAGGGCGTTTTGGTCAGGGCCTTGAAGATCGCCCTGTCGCCCTTCTCCATCCTCCTGGCCAGGGCGATTTCCTCTTCCCTGGAAAGCAGAAGGATGCTGCCCATTTCCCGGAGATAGATTTTCACCAGGTCGGCCGTCTGCTCCATGTCTTCGGGGGAAACGAGGGCCTTCCCGCCGGACGGAGAAACGTTTTTCGCCCCGTCGAACCGGGCGGAGGCGTCGTTGGTTTCGGCCGCATGGAAAGTCTCCTCTTCCTCGGGGAAGAGGGTGTCCGAGCTGACTTTGGGAATCAGGCTCAGGATCTCCTCTTTTTTAAGTTTATATTGCGTGGCCATCAGATCAGCTCCCTTTTTATACTATTTATATAGGAATACTTTGTATATAAGCTTCCGGTTGCAAAAGCAAAGAGTCTTTTTTCTCTTTTCCGGCCATCAGCCTCTTTTAATAACGAGGCCGAGGCGCTAACCGTTACACACCCGTAGTGTGAGGCTTTCGCGTATGGAAAAGTGAGCCTATACCTTTTCAATGCCCTTGTCAAGAAGTTTTTCATCTTTTTATCGTCCGCCACAACCTGTTGTTGTTTTCGCTCTCAAGGGGAGAAAAACATCCAAGATTCGTGCCAAATTTCCCCCCTCCGTTGGCTTTTTTAACAGCCCGCGACAGAGGGGGAAAATGTCACAAAAAGGGGACAGTTCGCTCGCCGCGGCTTATTCCGCGGTCTCGTCCGGCAGGAAATTCAGGGACGCCGAATTGACGCAGTAGTGGACGTAGGTCGGCTCCGGGCCGTCGTCGAAGACGTGCCCCAGATGAGCCCCGCACGCGGCGCAGCGGACCTCGACGCGCTTCACGATCAGCGAATAATCGTCCTTGTAGACGAGGTTCTTCTCGTCGACGGGGGCAGAGAAGCTGGGCCAGCC
>JAQULV010000313.1 GCA_028718405.1 Smithellaceae bacterium | reverse complement strand
ATTGTGCATCACGCAGGAAGACACCCTGAAGCACGATGGACCCTCTCTCCGAGCGCGAAGCGAACAGCGATGGTGGTTTATTTGGAACGGTCGGAGTATAATGCAAGCGTTTTCCCATTTCAACGGAAAACTGAGAACTGTTTCGAACGAACAACCGGCCTTTGACATTAATCGTACGTTACCCATTGTGGATCGGGGAGAAAAAGAAATGAAGATACTGGGGATAAATGCGAGTCCCAAAGGTTCCAAAAGTCAAACACTTCGTCTCGTAGAGGCCGTCCTCGACGGCGCGAGCTCCAAGGGCGCCCAGGTGGAGCTTGTAGATCTTTGCCGGATGAAGATCGAGTACTGCAATGCCTGCGGCGTCTGCCATAAGACCGGAACCTGCGCCAAGAAGGACGGTTTCCAGGTGCTGTACAGAAAGATACTGGCGGCCGACGGCCTGGTCATGGGTTCGCCCAATTACTTCCGCTCGGTCACGGCGCAGATGAAAACGATGATCGACCGTATGGCGGACGCGGTACACTGTCAGCTTCTCATCGGCAAGTACACGGTCAACGTGGCCACCGCCGGTGGGATCGGCCAGCACAAGCAGGTTTTGGATTACCTCGATGAGATCATGCTTAACTTCGGATCCTTCATTACCGGAAGCACCGGTGTCGCCATGAGGCAGGGCACGAAGGCCTTGATGGCGGCCGAGGTCAGGGCGATGAAACTGGGCGGGCGTCTCGTCGACGATATCACGAAGAAGAAGAACTACCCGAAACAGAAGAAAATGATCGAAGAAAACAGCAAATATTTCCAGGACCTCATCATGATGTATAAGGATGAGTGGCCGCACGAATACGAACACTGGACCCGTATCGGCGCTGCAAAGGGTTGATCAAAGGTCCCGATATTTCCATATATATTATGTCTTGACAGTACCCAGTCGCTATACTAAGCAACAGGCATACAGCAAAACAATATAAAGGGGGGATAAGCTATGGCAAGAAGGATCTTCATGCGATTTGGCGGGCGGAGATTCGTCCCACTGGCCACGTTCATCGGCGTCTTGCTTATGTCGTCCGCAATAGTTTTTTTGCAGCCGGCGCCGCTTATTGCCGGAGACGAACTGCAGAGAAACGACCTTAGCGTAACGGGGGACGCCGCAGCAGCGACGGGTAGTGTCTCCGATCTTCTCGACTTTGCCCACGTCTCCGACATTCATATCGTGGACAACGGCAACAAGCTGAGATTCGACGAGGTTCTCTCGCCTCTGGGCCTGGGTCTGCTGGATCCGGACTACCTCGACTTTAACGGTGCTGTCTCGCGCGCCCAGGACGATTACACCGCGGCGATCTGGAACGCCGTCGTCAGTTCCATCAACGACGCAAACAAGACGGCCCCCTTGAGTTTCCTCTTCAATACGGGCGACAACACCGACACTGACCTGGAGAACGAATTCCGGTGGTGTATCGAAATCAGCGACGGCTATCTTTCCAAGGATTACTACAACCGCACCTGCAAGAAGGAAGTCTACAACTTCGCCGCCAATCACGAAAAGATCGAGGGCCTGAAGATCCCGTGGTACGCCGCTTTGGGAAACCATGACGTGGAATACCAGGGTACAGTTAATCACGTAAATCTTCTCGCCCGAGGGCTCCTCGTCACCGGCGCACGGCCGCGCGAACTCCAGACGCAGCAGGAAGCGATCAACGCCTATCTGACCGACTACAAGGGCCTGCCGCACGGCCACGGTTTCGCCAACATGCCTGAGCCGCAGGCACCCTATACGAAAAAGGAAGGTTACTACTCATTCGATCCTACCGACTACATCCATTGCGTTGTTCTCAACACGTGTAACTATCGTCCCGAGAGAGGGTTGATCCCCCCTAAGGAAACCCTTGCCAAGGGCGTGCTGGACCAGAGGCAGTTCGATTGGATGAAACAGGATATCGAGGCCAACGCCGGCAAGCTGTGCATCATCTTTGCACATCACCCTGCGCCTGCCTATTTCGGAGAGTGGGACGACAATCAGAGCGCCGTCTCCGCGCAGGAGTTCATGGATACTTTGCTTGGCTACCCCAACGTCATTGCGACCGTTGACGGTCATACCCATTACAACCACATCGAGGCGGTGAAGAAGGCCGAGGGCGCTGGAGGCTATTGGGACATCAACACGTGCTCCGTGATCGAGTGGCCCCAAGAATGGCGGCGCATTACGGTGAGAGACAATGGCGACGGCACCGGGAGCATCATCTGCCACATGGTACAAAACACCTGCGCTGAGTGTCTGAAGAAGGCCGAGGACAATCTAACGCAGGACAAGTTTATCATCAATACCCTGCAGTATTCCATTCCCGGCAATCCGGCGCCGACGGTCGAACAGAAGAAGACCGCCCTGGAAGGAACGGCGCAGGATCGCGATGTGGAGTTGCTCTTCGCCATGCCTGCAGCCGTGGCGGAAAGATTGAAATAGGCAAGCGAAAAACAAAGGAGTTATCGGTGCCGCCTTCCCTCAGGGGGCGGCATTCTAATCTTGCACTAATAGTGCAGGACGATAACGAGAATGCGAGGGAACACCAAGTTAATATGTCGATTTTTGCGTCATGAGAGAGGTAATGTACCAACTCGAAATAAAACACTGGCTCGTTGCGTATCGCTTTCCGCCCAGTGAAGGTTGGAAGGTACACGTTGATATTGATGCGATGGAACGAGCTAATGGCGGGAAGCAGAAACCCGATAAGGCGGTTCGTGCAAAAGCGGCGGAGCAAGCTCTTGTCGCCCTGGGTGCTCTCATTGGCGCTCATCCCAAATACGGCCGTGCCGATATTGTCGCAGAACATCCGACGTTTGGTACTTACATTGTTGAAGTCGAGGGGTCCTCATCACGTCAGAGGGATCAGGCCGTTTATTCCGCACTCGGACAGCTAGTTACGCAAATGCATGGCGACGATTGTTGCTTTCTGCTTGCGGTTCCTGATAACGAGTCATGGAAAAGGCAACTCCGTAAGATACCTTCTCACGCCAAGGCAAGTCTTGGTCTTAAGTGTCTATTGGTTTCACGGGATGGGGTAACAGAATATGAGGCATGACAGGTTGATATGTCCGACTCGCACGCTTGCGGCTCAGCTCTGTCATTACGTGTCCAGCAGGGTCTCTGAGTAGACGTGAGAAA